>CAVCXQ010000001.1:0-19789 GCA_963606275.1 uncultured Muribaculaceae bacterium
GAAGCGTCGCAACGGAGTCGCCAGTGCTGACAAACCTGATGTCCGCATAGAGGGCGTCAATGCGAACGGGGAATGGGGAATGGGGAACGGGGAACGGGGAACGGGGACTATTCGGCTCAAATGCGGCGGCGATGTGCGCAAGCGTCTCGTCGTCGGCCAGGACGTCGTCGGCGTTCAGGATTCCGACGATGTCGCCGGTGGCAAGGGCGATGCCCTTGTTGAGCGCGTCATACATCCCCTTGTCAGGTTCGCTGATCCAGCGCATGCGGCCCTTGAAGCGCGGCTCGTATTCCTTGAAGACGGAGACGCTGTCGTCCGTCGACGCGCCGTCCACGATGATGTATTCGAGGTCGACGCCCCTCTGTCCGAGGACGCTCTCGATTGCCGGGCGTATGGTCGCCGCGCTGTCGCGACACGCCGTGATGAGGGAAACCTTCATTTACGATTTGATCTCATCGACAAGAATGCCGACATTCACGCCGTTGCATGACGCATACACGCGCGTCGGCATCTTCAGCCGAAGCGGGTTGCCCAGGAGCTTGCAAAGTTCGTGCATAGTCGCCATGTGCGTGTATTATGCCACAACCGACGCGGCCGTGCCGGACGCGAAGCGGGTGACGATGCGGTCGCCGCTCTTCAAAGTCGCCGCGTCGCGCACCACCGCGCCGTCCGCCGCCGTCGTCAGCGAGTAGCCGCGCTCCAGCACGCCATACGGCGAATACGCCGCGAGCTTCGCCTCCGCCTTCTCGAACCGCGCCGTCGCGCGCTGCAGCGCGAGCGCCAGCGCCGGCCCGAGGCGCGGCGAAAGCCCCGCCAGCCTCCGCTCCGCCCGCGCCTGCGCCAGCGTCAGCGCCGCGCCAAGCGAGTCCGAGAGCTGGTCGAGCCGCTGCGCGAAGAACTCGCCGCGCCCCCGGAGCGCGGACGCCAGGCGTCCGCCGAACGTCTCCAGCGACGCCTCCAGGTCGGACATCACCGGCACCGCGATCTCCGCCGCGATGGACGGCGTCCCGGCGCGGACGTCCGCCGCGAAGTCGCACAGCGTGTAGTCCGTCTCGTGCCCGACCGCGCTTATCGTCGGCACCCGCGACGCCGCCACCGCCCGCACCAGAGCCTCGTCGTTGAAGCAGAAGAGGTCCTCGAACGAGCCGCCGCCCCGGGCGACGACAAGCACGTCGGCGTTCCAGTTCGACTGGAAGTACTCGACGCCGGCGCGGATGGTCGCCGCCGCCGCGTCGCCCTGCACCAGGCAGGGGTAGAGCCTGATCTCGAGGTTCGGGAACCGCCGCGTCAGCACCGTGCATACGTCGTGGATTACCGCGCCCGCCTCGCTGGTCACGACGCCTATCCGGCGCGGCATCCTCGGCAGCGGACGCTTCCGCGCCGCGTCGAACAGCCCTTCCGCCGCCAGCCGCTCCTTCAGCGCGAGATACCGCTGCATCAAGTCGCCGACGCCGGCCAGCTTCGCCGACAGCGCGACGAGCTGGTAGCTGCCGCGCGGGCCGTAGACCTTCACGTTGCCGAACAGCGAGACCTTCGCGCCGTCCTTCAGCCCCTCGCGAGACTTGCACCGCTCGTAGGAGCTCGCGAACATCACCGCCGACACCTGCGCCACGGCGTCCTTCAGCGTGAAGTAGCAGTGCCCCGACGGATAGCGCCTGAAGCCGCTGATCTCGCCGTCCACGATCACGCGCGAGAACGCCGGCTCGATCGCGCCCGCCAGCCCGGCGGTCAGCGTCGTCACCGTGTAGCGCGGAAAGCTCGCCTCGTCCGCCATCAGCCGAGTTCCTCCTCCGAAACCGACAGCCGGCAGCCCTCCGGCAGCGTGACCAGCGCGGCGGACGCCGCGAGCCCGCCGCCGAAGCCGGACGCCAGGACGCGAGCGCCCTTCCCGGCCAGCTCGTCCGCGTGCGCGGCGATCGTCGCCGGCACCGACGCGCTCGCCAGGTTGCCGAAGCGGTCGGCCGAGAGGAGCGTCCGCCCCTCCAGCCCAAGGGACTTCGCCAGCTGCCGCACCATGTAGACGTTCGGCTGGTGAGGGACAAAGAAGAACCCGCCCTCACGTCCCTCATGCCCCTCGCGTCCCTCACGCCGCCCCATCGGCAGACCAGTCTCGTCCGCCGCGCATTCTTCCAGGAACTCCTTCAGGAACCCGACCACGTCGGTGGCGACGAACTTGAACACGCCGAAGCCGTCCATCTTGATCGAACCGCCCTTCTCCAGCCGCAGCGCCTCGCCCTTCGCTCCGTCCGTCATGAAAGAGAAGAGGAAAGGGTGCGGAACGGCGGAAGAGTCGTTGGGGCGACTGGAGGGACACGAGGGGCGGGTGGGACGTGAGGCAAACTCCACAACCGTCGCGGTACCGCCGTCGGAGAGGAGCGGAGAGGTGCCGGGGTCGGACGGGTCGAGGAATTCGCTCTGCCTGTCGCCGTCGAGGAGCAGGACCTTCCGTCCGGTCTCGAGCGCGAGCAGCGAGGCGACGTAGAGTCCGTATGGCCAGCCGGCGCAGGCCTGAAGCAGGTCGAGCGCCATGACGCCGCTCGGCAGGGCGAGCCTCGCCTGCGCCTGCGCGGACATGGACGGCATCCGCTCGCGCTGGGTGAACGAGACGGCGACGACCGCGCCGAACTCCTCTGGACGCGACGAGGTGTCCGCCATGACGCGGCGGGCGGCGGCGAGGCAGAGGTCGAGCGCGGACGCTCCGTCCGGCGCGACGCGCCTCGCGGGGATGCCGGTCGCGGCGGCCGCCTTCGCGTCGTTCTCGACGCGCCCCGGCGGGACGTATGCCGCGATGCCGGCGATGCGGACTCCGTCTACCGCAAGGACTTCCACAGGTCTCCGATCGTCTCGCAGTCGCGTAACTCGCCGACGGACATACGCCGGCGGAAGTCGTTCTCCATCGCCACCAGCATCCCGAACCCGGCGAGCGACGACCAGAACGGCGTCTCGCGGAAGCGCGTCGCCATCTCGACCGGCGTCTCCAGCACGGACGACATCCTGTCCAGGAACTCGGTCTCGGTCGGCATCAGATGACTTCGCAGTGCGGCAGTTCGCCGACGAGCGGGCGCGCGTAGTCCACGAACGCCCCGGTGACGTCGTGTCCGTTGCCGGCGATGAACTCCTTCGGCATCGAGCGGGTGTCCTTCGCGGCGGCCTCCGCCGGCATGGCGGCGTAGCGGACGGCGTATTTCCTGCCCTTCGCGCGGACGATGCCGATCGTGCCCTTCGTCGGGAAGCCACTCTCGCCGTCCGCCGCGCGAAGCGCCGCGGCGACCGCCGCCGCGCCGGAGCGCATCGCCTCCTCGAGGTCGGTCGCGCTCTGGACGCCGGGGAACGAGCGCTGCAGGTAGCCGAAGGTGTCGGCGCGGACGCGCTTCACGCCGGTGCGAGCCTTGAGCTCGCGCGCCAGCCAGTCGCCGAGCGCGCCGGTGCCGGACATCTGGACGTTGCCGTGGGAGTCCCTCTCGCCGGAGCCGAGCGTCGCGCCGATCGGCACGCCGTCCTTCCCGCGGATTCCCTCCGACACCGCGACGACGCAGCGCCCGAGCCGCTTCATCACCGCCTTGACGTCCTTCGCGAACCTGTCGACGGAGAACGGGACCTCCGGCAGGTAGATGAGGTGCGGGCCGTCGTCCGGCCTCTCGCGGGCGAGCGCGGACGCGGCGGTGAGGAAGCCGGCGTCGCGCCCCATGACGACGTCGATCTTGACTCCGCCGAGCGCGCGGTTGTCGAGGTCGTCGCCGCGCACGGCCGTCGCCACGAAGCGCGCGGCGGAGCCGAAGCCCGGCGTGTGGTCGCAGCTGCGCAGGTCGTTGTCGATCGTCTTCGGCACGTGGTAGACGACGAGAGGGTAGCCCTCCCTCTCGGCCTCCTCGCCGACGATCCGCGCCGCGTCGGCGGAGTCGTTGCCGCCGACGTAGAGGAAGTAGCCGACGCCCAGCCGGCGGAACTCCTCGAAGATCCGGCGGCAGACTGCCGCATCCGGCTTCAGGCGGCAGCTGCCGAGAGCCGAGGACGGCGTCGACAGGAGCCCGCGCAGGGCCTGGAACTTCAGCTTGCGAAGGTCGGCGTAGTCGCCGTCGAGGACGCCCTGGATGCCGTGCCTGGCGCCGTAGATCCTGCCTATCCTGCCCTTGCCGTCCTCCCTGGCGGCGACGAGCGCGCCGACGAGGGAGCCGTTGATCACCATCGAGGGCCCGCCCGACTGGGCGATCACCATGTTCATCTTCTTCATGTCACTCGGTCTCCGTCCGCCTACTCCGCCGAAAAGCGGTATTCGGTGTGGCTCCTGAAGGTGTCGCCGGGGCGGAGGACGGTCGACGGGAAGTCGGGGCGGTTGGGCGAGTCGGGGTAGTGCTGGGTCTCGAGGGCGACGCCGGCGAACTGCGGCAGCTTGCGCCCCGGGGCCTTCGCGGCGAGCGTCCCGTCCATGTTCTGGGCGCCGTACATCTGCATGCACGGCTCGGTCGTCCAGACGTCGAGGCGGCGGCCGGAGACGGGGTCGCGCATCGTCGCGGCCTGGCGGAGCTCGCCGGGGGCGCCGCCGCGCAGGACGAAGTTGTGGTCGTACCAGTTGTCCATCGGCTTGAGCGACTCCTGCGCGGCCATCCACGCCGCCTTCGCGCCGATCGGGCGCAGCGAGGTGAAGTCGAAGCCCGTGCCCTTCACCGGCAGGTCGATCGTCGGGATCAGCCCGGCGTCCGTCGGCGTGTACTTGTCCGCGAAGATCCTCAGCTCCTGCTTGAGGACGTCGCCGCTCGACTCGCCGGCGAGGTTCCAGTAGCTGTGGTGCGTCGGGTTGATGACCGTCGGCTTGTCCGTCGTCGCCTCGTAGTCGACAGTCCAGACGTTCTCCGGCAGGACGCGGTAGGTGACCTTGCAG
Source organism: uncultured Muribaculaceae bacterium (assembly GCA_963606275.1). Taxonomy (GTDB): domain Bacteria; phylum Verrucomicrobiota; class Kiritimatiellia; order RFP12; family UBA1067; genus UBA1067. The sequence goes on from CAVCXQ010000001.1 coordinate 4,880, forward strand.
CTGACGGCGCCGGGGAAGCCCATGTCGCCGTCCGGCGAGACGATGGTGAGCACGATGCCGACGACGTCGCCGTCGACGAACGGGCGCGCCTGCCAGACCTTGGTGTCCCAGCCGTCCGGCCCGCCGTGGAGGTTGTTGTGGCGGACGCCCGGGCTGGTCTCGTTGAGCGGCAGCTGGTATTCCCTGCCGTCGAGGGTGAACTTGCCGTCGCGGATGCGGTTGCCGTAGCGCCCGATCAGAGTGCCCATGGAGAAGCCCTGCCTCTCGTATTCGGCGGCGGTGTTCCATCCGAGCGTGACGTCGGCGAGGTTGCCGAAGCGGTCGGGGGCGTAGCAGCGCACGAGGCGGCCGCCGTAGTCGGCGACGTCGAGCGCGAGGCCGCCGGCGCCGCGCAGGGTGTAGAGGGTTGTGGCGGTGCCGTCGGAGAGCCTTCCGAACGGGCGCTTGGTGGGCGCGGACGGCGCGGCGGCGACGGAGAGAGCCATTGCGGCGGCCGCCGCGGCGGCAAGTGTCTTGATTTCCATGTGTTCCTGCTCCTTGGTTGGACGTGCGTTCAGTCAAAGCGACTGCCGCGTATTATACCATAGTCGCCGCGACCGCAATGGGCTGCCTGCGCATGATGCAGGGCCGACGGATGCCGTCACCGCGAGGGGTTCTGGAACTCCCGGACGACGTCGAGGAGCTGCTCCGCGAGGTCGGGGTCCTCCTCGAACATGTTCACGTTGTCGGAGTAGGTGTTGCTGCAGAGGTTCGCCTTCACCGCGATGAAGCGGTCTTGCGACTTCTTCTTCGACGCCTTGAAAGTCTTCTCCCGGTCGAGGACGCCGAAGTTGACGAGGTTCTGGAAGATGTCGTTGGCGTCCTTGGGGTCGATCTGAAGTCGGAAGGTCTTGATGTCGTCCCACGACTCCTCGCGGTGGCGCTTGGCGAAGTCGTTGGACACCAGCTCGCTCGTGCCCTTCTTGACCAGCACCAGCCCGTTGCCGTAGATCTCCACGCCGATGCGGCGGATCGGGTCGCGGCTCATGTTGTAGTAGTGGATGATCACCCAGTTGAGCGAGCTCTCCCTGACGGTGATGTATGGGTCCACCCAGAACGGCCCGCACCCGGGCGCCGCCAGCAGCGGCGCGGCGGCGGCAAGCCGCAGCAGAGCGCGCCGCGTCAGCAGTCCGCGTCCTTCTTCCATCTCACTGTCCTTTCCTGTCATGTCCTTCGGACGGTAGTATACCAGATTATGGTATAATTCGCCCCCGACGACGATGAACATCGCTACGACACTTCTTCTCTGCTCCATAGAGCTCTCCGGCGTAAGCGGCAGCGCCCTGCGCGCGCGCGCCTTCTTCGACGCCAACAACGTCAAGGTCGGCGACCCGCTCGTCCTCACCGTGGACTTCATCGGCGACGCCGACTTCCGCTCGCTGCATCCGCCGGCGCTCTCCAGGGCCGTCGACCGCGCCGACTGGAAGGTCGACGACGCCTCCGCGAAGACTGACACCTTCCGGAACGCCAGGCGTCTCGCGTATCGCGTCCGCCCGCTTCGCGAGGGCCTCCTCTGGTTCCCCGCTCTGACGTTCTCCTACTCGTCGGAGGACGGCGCGCAGCGGACGGTCGTGGCGAACGCGATCCCCGTGCACGCCAGGCGCGGCGCCGACGTCGTCGTGGCCGGCATGGCGGAGGCGCTCGACGGGGAGACCATGCCGGAGCCGCCTCCGCTGCGGACGGAACCCGGCGTCGCTCTCTCCGACGACGAGCTCTTCGCCTGGCGCCGGGCGTGCGCGACGCCGACGGCGGACGCCTTCGCCGGCTTCGGCTTCCCGGCGGCGCGGCTCAACGAGGCGGCCTGCGCAGTCCGCGATGGCGCGTGGGCGCGCGCGCTCGCGGTCTACTCGCGGCTGGAGTGGAGCGTCGGGCAGACGGACGAGGTCGAGCGCGGCATGGTAGCGGCGCTGGCGCGGCGCTTCGACAACCCGAACGCCGAGCTCCCGGTGTGGCGGCAGGTGTTCCGCCCCGTCCTGCGGCATCCGTGGCCCGGCCGCGTCGGCATCGTCGCCGGAGTCGTCGCGGCCGCCGCCGCGCTCCTCTGGCTGCTCGGCCGCGCCGTCCGTGCGCTCGCCTAGCGGACGGCGGACGAGAAGCGGATCATCGTCGCGTAGAGGTCGTCGAGCTCCGCCTTCTGGAGTTCCGTCAGCTCGACGTCCTCGAGCTTCCACTCGCGCCCGACGCCGAAGCTGCCGCCCTCGGTCACCCGCACCTCGCGATACTGCCGCGAGATGCGGTTCCTGAACACGCCCGCCTTCTGCAGGAGGTAGAGCGAGTATCCGCGCAGTCCGCCGGGGAAGTTCCGCTGGTCGATGAGCAGCCGGTAGAGCGCGTAGCCGGCGGTGAGCCTGTCCCGGTCGGCGGCGTCGCCCTTCTCGAACTCGCGCCAGATCGCCGCCAGCAGCGGCGCGTAGGCGCAGCGCTCGGTTACCAGGCCCTCGCTGCCGCACCGCCGCAGCTGGTAGAGCCACTGCCACCCGCCCCAGCCGCTGAACACGGTCTTGATCGCCGGCTTCGCCGCGTTCTCCAGGAGCATCCGCTCGTTGGCGGAGCCGCCTGCCGCCTCCTCCTTGACGTATCCGAAGGCGTGGGGATGCCGCTTCGCAAGGCGCACCATCATCTCCACCGAAGGCGTCGGCGTCTCGTCCGAGCAGTAGGTCTGGAATATGACCGGGCGGCGGACGGCGCGGCCGAGCGCGTCCCACGCCGCCTCCAGGTCGGACTCGGTGCGGACGTCGTCCGGCGGACGCGACACGATGGCGACCTTCGCCTTCGGGTGGCGGTCGGCGACGCGCTCGATGGCGGCGGCGAGCTCGAGCATCTCGACGGCGTTCGTGCCGTTCGCGCCGAGCGCGAGGACGGCGCGGCGTCCCTCGGCGGCGGCGGCGCAGGCCTCGAAGCCGCGAAGCTTCTCCTCGGTCGTCAGCAGGTCTACGGCGTCGTTCGACTGGCACCAGATCATGCCGGGGCATCCGCTGTCGTCCGTCCAGCGCACCTCCGCCGCGAGCGCGTCGTAGTCGACGGCGCCGTCCTCGTGATACGGGGTGGAGAGGATCGGGAAGGGCCCTCGCATCTCCCGCGGGGTCGGGACGGCGGCCGGGAGGGAGAGGACGAGCGCGGCGGCGAGCGACGCGCAGATGGCGGCGGCGGACGATGTGCGGTTCACTTGCGGTCTCCTTCGACGATGCGGTCGCGGCGGAAGGTGAAGAGGCATGAGAACGACATCAGGGCGGCGGCGGCGACGAGCGACGCGCCGAGGATGGCGAAGCCGGTCTCGAAGCCGCGGAGTCCCATCTTGTCGGAGAGGCGTCCGAGCATGATGGGGGCTGTCGAGCCGACGAGTCCGGCGATGACGTTGAGGAAGCCGACGGCGGCGGAGCGGTTGGCTTCCGGCACGACGTCGAAGAGGGAGGCGAATGCGTTGGCCTCGAAGAGTCCGCGCATGACGCCGAATGCGGCGGCGGCGGCGAAGGCGGAGGCGACGGAGCCGGCGAGGCCGAAGGCGGCGAGCAGCGGCGCGGCGAGCAGGAGGACGCCGGACTGCAGGGCGAGGCGGAAGCGCGGCCAGCGCCTGACGCAGGCGTCGGTGACGAAGCCGGCGACGATGATGGCGGCGAATGCGGCGGCGTAGTGCCAGAACATCGTGCCGGCGCCGGCGCGGCCCGGGTCGATGGAGAACTTGACCGCCGCGAACTTCGGGGCCCAGACGCTGTAGCCGAAGCTGGCGAAGTTCATCGCGACGTATCCGGACGCCGCCAGCAGCGCGCTGGGGCAGCCGAAGAACGCGGCGAACGACTGCGAGAGGCGCGGCCTGGCGGCGGGCGCGGACGCGGACGCAGCCGGCGCATCCGGCGCGGCGGCGGGCGCGGCGGCGCGGCGTCCGAACACGGCGAGGAAGACGACGGCGGCGACGAGGCCGATTCCGCCGAAGACGAAGTAGGCGGAGCGCCAGGACCCGAAAAGCGAGAGGCAGAGCGCGACCGCCGCGCCGGAGACGAACCAGCCGGTGTAGTAGGCGGCCTGGTGGCAGCTGAAGGCGGTCGTGCGCGTCTCGCGGTGGCGGGAGGCGATGAGGGCGAGCGCGGAAGGCCCGTAGAGCGTCTGCGGCGCGGTGACGGCGAAGGACACCAGCGCCAGCAGCGACCAGAAGCCGCAGGCGAAGCCGGCGGCGAGCGCCATCGCGCTCCACGCCAGCGCGGCGAGCCCGATCACGCGGACGCGGTCGAAGCGGTCGCCGACGATGCCGGAGAACGGCACCAGCGCGGAGTAGGTCCAGAACACCGCCGCGTTAAGGACGCCGAACTGGGTGTCGGAGATGCCGGTCTCGGACTGGATCGGGATCGCGAGGATCCCGAGCAGCGAGCGGTCGACCGTGTAGATGAAGAAGATCCCGCAGAGGAACGCCAGCAGCGTCCACCTGCCCCTGTCGCCGGCCGCCGCGCTCATTTGCCGGGCTGCATGGCGAGGCGTCCGCCGTCGATCACGTGGTTGGAGCCGGTGATGAAGGCGGCGCGTCCGGAGCAGAGGTAGAGGATGAAGTCGACGACCTCGGCGGGGGCGGCGGCGCGTCCGAGCAGGGTCTGCATGGCGGCCATGCCGGGGCGGGTGAGGACGGGCCCTGGGGTGACGCAGACGGCGCGGACGCCGTGCGGGGCGCCGGCCTGGGCGAGTCCCTTGACGAAGTTGAACAGCCCGCTCTTGGCGGTGCCGTACATCGCGCCGATGCCGTCGCCCTCGAAGCCGGTGACGGAGCCGAGGCAGCAGATGACGCCGGCGCCGGCCTTGACCATCGCCGGCATGCAGGCGCGGGCGAAGTAGACCGCGCCCTTCAGGTTGACGTCAAGGCCCCAGTCGATGACCTCGACCGGCTGCTCGTAGAACGGCAGGTAGCTGTCGAGCATCCGCGCCTCGAAGCCGCCGGCGCAGGCGACGAGGACGTCCAGGCGCCCGGTGCGCTCGACGGCGAGCGCGGCGGCCTTCTCGGCGTCCGCGAAGCGGCGCACGTCCGACGCGCAGGGGAAGGCGCGGACGCCCTTTCCGGAGGCGTTGATCTCGTTGGCCGCCTTCTCCAGGGCGTCGGCGTTGACGTCGCACATGACGACGCGCGCGCCGGCCTCGCAAAGCGTCCGCGAGGCGAGCAGCCCGATGCCGCTCGCCGCGCCGGTGATCACGGCGGTCTTGCCGGAATATTCCTCTGACCAGTCCATTGTCCTACCTCCCGTTTGCCTTTTCACTTCTTTGCGTCCAGGCGAATGGCGGAGCACGGCTTCGCCGGCACGCGGCGCAGGACGCCGTTCTCCTCGACGACGACGCTGGTGGCGTCCGTCGCGTTGACGATGTAGACGTCCGCGCCCTTCGAGCGGTCGACGGACACGACCTGGCCGGCGTCGTAGACGGCGACGACCTGCTCGCCCTTGCCGTAGGCGTAGACGATCGGATACATGAGGTCGGGGCGCATCGGACGCAGCTCGCCCTTCATCAGCGTGTCGCGGTGGGCGATCCAGAAGTCGAGCATCTCGCGGAGCTTGGCGCGGTGCGACTCCGGGAGCTCCTCGATGCGCATGGAGATCTGCGGCACGGCGAAGAGGACGCTCCAGAACTGCTTGGAGGCGGCCTCGGGGCTCTCCAGCGTGTTCCACATCAGCATGTCGGCGTGGACGGCCGTCTCGCCGGAGAAGATGCGGAGCTCCAGGGTGCGCGGCCTGTTCGAGCGCGGGTCCATCGGGCAGTCGGAGGCGCGGAACATGTTGCCGTATTTGCGCATCGCAGGGCCGACGTAGGTCTGGCGGAACTCGATCAGCACGTCCTTGCGGATCGCCGAGAGGCGCGTCCTGACGTCGGTCATCAGCCTGTCCACCGCCTCCGGCACGCTCTTGATGTCGCGTCCGGCGTAGTTCTCGGCGACGGCGGGGTCCGTCCCCCAGAAGCTGAAGGCGTCGATGAAGTCGAGCTTCAGCCCGTCCAGCCCCCATTCGCGCATGGCCTTCTCGTAGTTGCCGATGAGGAACTCGCGCACCTCGGGGAAGCGCGGGTCGAGGACGGCCACGCCGTCGCCGTCCTCGCGCAGGAACATTCCCTTGAAGCGCGCGTAGTTCGCGGAGTTGCGTCCGACGAACGGCACGCCGTACCAGATCATGTATTTCAGCCCCATGGCCTGGACGCGGCGGACGTGCGCGGCGAAGTCGGGGAAGCGGTTGGTGGAGACGTTCCAGTCGCCGCAGTAGGAGTAGCCCCGGTTGTTGTCGTCGGTCTGCCATCCGTCGTCGACGATGATCGTCTTCATCCCGTACTTGACCGCCTCGGCGCATTCGGCCTCCACCTTTTCGGCGGTGACGTTCTGGTGGTAGGAATACCAGAAGGAGTAGAGCGGGTCGAAGGCGGCGTCGGGCGTCATGGCCGGCGCGTATTCCGGCTTCGCCGCCATCCAGGCGTATGCGCCGCGGATGGCGTCGGCGTAGAAGACGTGGCGGAAGTCGAGGAGGAACTCGACGCGGTAGGACTGGATCGGGGCCTCCGGCTCGCTGAAGAGCTCGGCGCTGTAGACGGCCTCCGCCGTCTCCTCGACGAGCCCGAGGCGGAAGTTGACGCGGCGGAACGCCTCCGAGCACGCCAGCATGGCGCGGTTCTCGCTGGAGTCGGAGAACAGCGAGGCGATCGGGGCCTGGGTGTGGATGGCGGACGAGAAGCCGCAGTTCCACTCCGGCGGGATGTTGCCGGCCCAGGTGGTCATGCGCCCGACGACGTCGACCACCGGGAACCGGCAGCTGACGGTGGTGCGCGGCGGGTTGGTCGGCGCGGGCGCGGAGAACTCGATCGTCCACCTCTCGCGCCCCTCGCCGAACGGCTCGGCCTTGGCGGAGATCGTCCAGCCGGGAACGTCGTCATACTTGACCTTGCCGACAAGCGAGCTGTCGAACTCGCCGGCGATGGCAGCGGCGGCGCACACGGCGGAGACGGCCGCGAGCGCGGCGGAGAACATGGACTTCATTTCGGATTCCTTCCTGGGCTGTGCGGCTGTCTCCTGGCGCCTGTCACTTCTTGAACACGATCGTGCCGGTGGCGGGGTCCTTGGCGTCGACGGCGGAGACCGCCTTGAGCTCGCGCAGGTCCTCGACCCAGATCATCGCGTTGAACTTGAGCTCGAGTCCGGCGACCTCGACGATGCGCCGCGCCTTGCCGGAGCCGGCCTTGGAGACGCCGGCGTCGGCGTTCAGCATGTCGTCCAGCACCATGTCGTCGCCGCCGTCGCCCTCCAGGTCGACGACGCCCTTCTTCGCGCCGGGGACGTCCAGGCACTCCAGCGGGACGCGGACGAACACGATCCGCCCACCGTCCTTGACGCCGACGTCCTCCTTGACGAGGTCGACCGGCCTCTCGCCCTCGCACTTGAACGTGCCGTCGGGGAAGACGGTGACGGTGCGTCCGCCGGCGAAGGCCAGGCGCACGGAGTCGCAGTGGCGCCAGCCGACGCTGGTGAAGTTCTTCATCCCGAAGTATCCGCTCAGCGCGTTGTATTTGCGCCAGAACCCGACGTAGAGATAGCACTGGTCGTAGGCGACCTTGACCATCGCGTTCGGCACGCCGACGCTCGGGAAGCCGTCGCCGCCCTCGTTGGTGAAGCCGGCCTCGTTCCACTTCATCTTGAAGGCGTCGTTGAGGCCGCCGCGCCCGTCGAGCGGCTTCAGCGGGTCCTCCGACACGTTCGCCGCCTGCATCGTCCGCTCCTTTGAGCGCGGACGCTCCAGCGTGACCTTGCCCATGGACTTGTATCCGTCGCCGTCGCGGACGAACACCTCGTTGCGTCCCCAGAAGTCGCAGTTGGCGAGGTAGGGGTCGGTCTCTATCGGCTTGTCGGTGTAGATCTTGTTGTCGCAGAAGACGCCGTGCCCGGAGCCCTGGAAGGAGAAGCGCATCGACCCGGAGTGGCGCATGACGTTGTTGGACACGACGATGTTCTGGGTCTGGTGCATGTGGGTCGGCCAGGGGCAGTCCTCGAAGCGGTTGCCGGTGAACAGGTCGCGCTGCGAGCCCTCGTCCGCGTAGAGACCGGCCCACCAGATGTCGTGGACGTAGTTGTCGCGGACGACGGAGTCGACGTAGCCGCCGTAGAGTCCGCCGCCGTCGCGCTGGACCTTCATCACGTGGTGGATCTCGTTCTCGGCGATCAGCGAGCCGCCGACGTTGTCCCAGAGGGTGATGCCGTTGCCGGGGCCGTCGTGGATCTTCGTGCCGACGCAGTAGGCGCGGTTCAGCTGGAGGCCGATGCCGTTGGCGGAGTTGTCCATGCGGCCGAAGTCGCAGACCTCGCTCTTCTCGACGCCGCTGTGCGAGCCGCCGTCGAGGTAGTTGACGCCGGCGCTGCCGACGCCGCGGACGCGGCAGCGGCGGACGACGCACTCGACCGGCTTGAGCATGAAGATGCCGTCGGCGGCGGTGTCGCGCACCTCGACGTCCTCGATGACCACGTTGCGGGAGTTCTTCACCGAGACCGGCGCGTTCGCCGCGCGGGACGCCCAGATGTTGGTGTTGTCCGCCGCGTGCGCACAGCCCTCGAACACGAGTCCGGAGACGGTCAGCCCGGAGACGCCCTGGACGTCGAGGATGGACTCGGAGCGGGTGATGGTGGCGGAGAGGCTTTCCGCCGTCTCGCCCTCGCGCGGCCAGTAGACGATCCGGCCGGCCGTCGCCTCGAACATCCAGGTGCCGGGGCGCGTGAGGCCGTGGCGCGTGTTCATCACCAGGAAGCCCTGGTTGTACTGCCCCAGCGGCATGTTCGACTTCGTCTTCAGCACGAAGGTGTTGTTGGCGACGTCGTTCTCCTTGATGCCCGTCCGCGTCGTGGCCCACTCCTGCGGGATCTGCAGCCAGGCGCTGGCGAGGTCGATGCCGGAGAAGTCCGTGCCCTCCGGGAGCGACTTCTCGTCGTAGACGAGGTTGACCTGGCTGTTGTTTGAGAGGTACTTGAGCCTGCCCTTCTCCGGGAACTGGGCGAGGTCGGCCCACTTGCCGCCGCAGAGCAGCACGTGGCGGTCGCCGTCGCCCGGCTTGAACGGGAGCTCGGCGACGAGGAAGCGCGGGTCGGACGCATCGGGCTTCCACCCCTCCAGGCGGACGGCGCCGGAGAGGACGGCCTTGCCGGGGTTCTCGGCGCGGATCACCAGGTCGTAGTCGGTCGGGTTGACCCTGACCGGCTTCTCGACGGAGTAGAACCCGTCGCGCACGACGATGGTCTTCGCGCATTCGCGGGCGACGCCGCGCGTGAGCTCGACGGCGCGCGCGAGGGTCTTCACCGGCTTCGCCTTGGTGCCCGGCGAGCGGTCGTCGCCGTTCGGCGACACCCAGAACTCGCAGACGCCCGCCTTCGGCGCGGCGGAAGCGCAGAGCGCCGCCGCCGCGAAGGCCGCCGCAATCAGACGACGTTTCATCTTCCCCGATCCCCTTTCGCTACTTGCACATCTCGAAAACGAGCTCTCCGCCGGCCATGATCTCGTCATAGCCGATCTTGCCGTCCTTCAGAGGCTGTCCGTTAAAGGCGACCGACTTGACGCGGCGGTTCTCCTTGGAGAGCCCCTTGGCGACGACGGAGAACGTCTTGCCGTTCTCCAGCGCGACGGACACCTTCTCCAGCTGCGGGACGACGGCGGCGAACGTGTCGCCGGTCTCCGAGGTCGGGTAGATGCCGAGGCAGGCGAAGGCGTACCACGCGCTCAGGCGCCCGCCCTCGTCGTTGCCGGGCAGTCCGTCGGACTTGGTGGTGAAAAGCGTGTCGCAGAGCTTTCCGACGTCGTCGCCGGGGACCTTGGAGACGTCGATCCTGCCCTTGTATTCGCCCTTCGGCCATTCGGACTTCCTGACGGCGGAGAGGACGCCGGGGGCGAAGATCCTCATCCACGGGCGGGTGACGCGGGCTGCGTCGCCGGAGGTGGCGTATTCGTAGGCGTCTGCCGCGCCGGCGTCGGCGACGAGGGCGGGCTGGACGAGCAGGCGGAAGAGCGAGGTGTAGAAGAGGCGCAGCTTCTCGCCGTCGCCATCGGCGGAGACGCGTCCGAGGACGTCGCGCCAGGCCTTCTCGCACTCGGCCTTGCGGGCGTCGAAGTCGAAGCCCGCCGGGTCGGCGTCGAAGTTGCGCCGCGCGCCGTCCATGCTCTCGCCGGAGAGCGCGACCTTGGCGACGATCGAGCCGTTGGCGCCGAGGTCGAACTCGGCGACGTAGCGGGCCCCGGGGCGTCCGTCGGACGGCAGCTCGCGAACCTCGACCGGGGCTGGCGAGAAGGCGATCTTGGCGTAGACGTCGCGGTCCTTGCGCCAGCAGGTCACGCGGTTGTGCGCCTCGAAGACGCCGTTCGTGCCGAAACTGGACTCGGAGGCGGCGAGGCGGTCCTTCGCGCCGGACGCGACCGCGCCGGCTCGGGTGTCGACCAGCACCTTGACGCGCCCGCCGCGCCCGTACTTGACGCGGTGGTAGGCGCAGCGGCGGGACGCGGTGGACTCCATCTCCAGCGCCCAGCGCTCGAGCACCGCCCAGTAGTATCCGGGCGGCGGCAGCGTCCACACGTTCTCGATGCGCTGGCACGGACGCTCGCCCGGCTTCGGGTCGGGACCCGTGAACGGCAGCAGCAGGAAGTCCTGCATGTCGGGGCGTCCGTAGCCGGAGAGATGCGTCTGGGTGACGCCGGCGAGCAGGTCGTGGTTGGCGTCGAGCCCGCCGTTCCTGTCCCCGTAGCCGTCGCCGGCGCGGGCGACGGTGTCCGGCCCGGGCTGCAGCATCCCGAACGGCCACGCCGCGCCGACGAACACGTTGCCGCCGTTGAGCGAGCCGACCTTCTGGTTGACGAGCGAGTAGACGTCGCGGCGGAACGGCTCGAAGCGGATCCTGCCGGTCAGGACGTTGCCCTTGCCGCCGAAGATGCCGGCGACCAGGCCCGGCTTCTCCGGCGCCTCGTAGAACTTGTATTCGCGGTGGTCGGCGTTGTAGAACGTCGCGTTGAACGGGATCTCGCGACCCTCGGCCGCCGGCCCGTCGACGCCGAGCCGCTTGAGCGGGATCTTCAGCGCGTAGATCAGCTGGCCGCCGCCGAGGCCGCCCCAGCCGCGCACCATCGTGTTCGTCGTGTCGAAATGGAGCGAGCCGTCGGACGCGACGACCGTGCCGTCCAAGAACACGTCCACGTCGAACCCGTCGAAGCTGAGCTTCACGCCGTCGTGCACGCCCCAGACGTGTCCGAGGCTCTTCATGCCGAGGTAGCCGCAGAACTGGTTGTACTTGTAGTATCCGCGAAGGTAGAGGAACTCGTCGTCGAACCCGCAGGTGAGCGAGGAGCCGGGCACGCCGATCGCGATCCGCCCCTCCGCGTCGCGGTTGCAGTCGACGCCGCGCGTCCACGGCGAGCGGAACGCGCCGTTGTCGACCTCGCAGCCCTTCGCGCCGGCCTTGACCGGCGGACGCAGCACGCGCACCGCCGCCGCCGGCTCCTTGCGCGGCAGGACGGGCCTCTCGAGCGTGACCCTGGCGAACGGCCCGTACTTCCCGTCGGGCTGCCTGAACCGCACGTCGTTGTCCCACGTGTCGCAGTTCTCGACGTAGATGTCGCTGTCGATCGCGCCCTTCGCGCTGATCTTGTTGTCCTTGAAGACGCAGTGCGTCGAGCCCTGGAAGGAGTAGCGCATCGCGTAGTCGCTGGAGATCACGTTGTTGGTGAACGTGATGCTGCGGCAGTCGTGCATGTGGAACGGCCACCAGGAGCTCTCGAAGCGGTTGCCGGTGTAGACGCAGTCCATGCCGCCCTCGTCGTTGTAGAGGCCGGGCCACTCGCCGAGGTCGTGGCAGTAGTTGTCGAGGAACGTCGTGCGCACCATCGCGCCGTAGACCGCGCCGCCGTCGCGCACCAGCTGCATCGTGTGGTGGAACTCGTTGGACGCCACGAAGCTGTCCGACGTCCAGAAGCACGCGCCGACGCCGGTGGTGTGGTGCACCTTGTTGCCGACGAACCTCACGTTGCGCGTCTGCAGCGCGCATGCGTTCACCGCCAGCGAGTAGCGCCCGTTGTAGCAGACCTCGGTGCCTCGGATCTCGCTGTCGCTGCCGCCGTCCTCGTAGCGGACGCCGCCGTTGCCGAGATGGTGGACGTAGCAGTCCTCCACGAGCGTCCTGTACGGCTTCACGAAGCAGATGCCGTCGCCGGAGGTGTTGCGAAGCTCGCAGCCGGAGACGCGGACGCCGTTGGCGCCGCCGCCGATCAGCGCCGGCAGGATGCCGTCCTTGTTGCCGTAGATGCCGTACCTGAACGGCGACTTGCACCCCTCGAGGACCAGCCCGGTGAACGCGGCGTTCCTGGCCCCGTCGAGCGCGAAGAGCGCCTTGACGCACGACACCGTGGTCTGGATGCAGTCCGCCCTCTCGCCTGGCCTAGGCCAGTAGTAGATCTTGCCGGCGCGGGCCTCGAACATCCAGGTGCCCGGGTGCGTCATGCCCATGCGCAGGTTGCGGATCAGGTAGCCCTGGTTGAACTGCCCGATCGGCATGTCCGTGCGCGAGGCGAGGTGGAACACCCCGTTGCGCCAGTCGTTGGTCGCGATGTAGGTCCGCGTCGACGCCCACTCCTGCGGGATGTCGAGGAACACGCTTTCGAGGTCGAGCCCCTCGTAGGTGTAGCCCTCCGGAAGCGTCCGAAGGTCGTAGCGCAGCACCGTGCGGTTGCCCTTCGAGGCGTCCTCGTAGTTGGCGATGTAGGGCAGCTTCTTGCCGGAGTCGTATTCCGGGTAGCACGAGAAGTCCGCCATCGCGCCGTTGACGACGAGCGTGTAGAGCTCGCCCTGCTCGGCGGGGAACGGGAAGTCCGCCACCAGGAAGCGCTTGTCCTTCGGGTCCTGCCGCCAGCCGGTCACCGGCCGTGCGCCGGAGAGCACCGCCTTGCCGGGGTTCTCGGCGCGGATCTCGAGGTCGTAGTCGTCGCGCCCGAGGCGGACTGTCCTCTCGAAGCAGTATAGCCCGTCGGCGACGACGATGGTCTTCGCCTCGTCGCGCATCAGGCCGCGCGAGAGCTCGACGGCCTTCTCGACCGTCTTGACCGGACGCTCCCTGGAGCCGTCGTTCGCGTCGTCGCCCTTCGGGCTGACGAACCATGTCGCGGCCAGCGCGGCCGTCGCGAGAATTGCGCTAGTCATCTCACTTCCCTCCCTTGATCTCGTAGGTCCCCGTCAGCCAGTAGTCCACGACGTCCTTGTCGGAGACCCGGTCGGTCGTCGTCTTGCCGCGCTTCGCGACCAGCGCGCGCAGATTCTCCGTCGTCTCCTTGCCGGACACGACGCCGGTCACGCGTCCGCCGCCGCGCTTCGCCTTGGCGACGCCGAGTTCCGCCCTCTCGCCGTCCCCGCCGGCGAACGCGACCGAATACTTCAGCCCGTCGCACGAGATGCCGAAGCGGTTCGGCACGTCGAACGAGCCGAGGGCGCCGAGGACGTGCGCCACGGGGTCGAAGTCGCCGTTCGTGTAGGTGATCGACGGCTGGACCTTGACGCTCGCCGCGTCGCCGGCCGGATAGAGCGCTGCGACCCCCGCCGCCGCGCCGGCGTCGGTGCGCACCGCGACCATCGGGAACTTGCCGCGCAGATCCGCGAACGCCGCCGCATCCAGCGCCTTCGGCTGTTGCCCGAACACGAGAAGCTCGCCGGACGCGAACGCGCCGCCGTCGAACGCCGCCTTGACGAAGCGCACCCGCGAGTCGTCCGAATACGGCAGCAGGATCGTCCACGAAGTCCTGCCGGACGCCTTGTCGAAGCGCGCCGCGCCGTCCGCCGCCTCGCGGTCGACGAGCGTCGTCTTCCGGAACGCCGCGCCGTTCTCCTTCTCGAAAGCCGCCCTCGCGGCCTTGACCTTCTCCGCCGGAGCCGCGTTCGCGGCGGCCAGCGCCGTAATCGCCCCGGCGCACGCCAGGAGCATCGCCTTCGCCTTCATCCCGTTTCCTTTCATGTGTGTTCGTGTTTGTTGCTTGTTCATGTGTGTTCGTATATGTTGCTTACGAGTCGCAAAATCACGTCCGGCGTCTCCCGTCAGGCGCGCCGGAGCCTGTCACTGGACTTTCTCCACCTTCCCATCGACGAACTGCCGCGTCTCGGAGTCGAAGCCGAGCCCGAAGGCGTAGATCGGCAGCCCACGCGCCCGATACGGCTCGGCATAGCCCTTCTCGCGGATCTGCTTCAGCCCCTCGTCCGCCGACTCGTCGACCTTCAGCTCGAAGATGTAGATGCCGCACGGATGCTCCGCGATGAGGTCGCTGCGGCCTTGCGTCTGGGTGACTTCCGGGTCGTAGCGGAAGCCCTGCGCGGCGAGGAGCATGCACAGGGGCCGCGCATACGCCGCCTCGTTCTTGCGCTCATTCTGCTCCTTCGCGCCGTAGGGCAGCTTCGCGTAGAGGCTCTTGAGCCCCTCGAAGAACTCGTCCCAGCGTCCGGCGCGAAGCTTGAAGCCGAGCGACGCCGACCACTGCGCGTCCTTGCCCGCATAGGCCCCGGCGACGAGCGCCGCGAGATCCTGGCGCACCTCCTCGTCCGGCACGCGCAGCGTGAACAGCCCGGCGTCGCAGTCCGCGATCGTCAGATAGCCAGTCTGGTAGAGAAGCCCCGTCTCCTGGATGTTCGCAAGGTCGGCGACGTCGAAGTCGGTGTCCCCGGCGACGACCGTCCTGTCGGGGTCGATCGAAAGCGCGCCCTCCCGCTTGATGAAGTTCATCAAGGTCGAGGCGCGCCCCGTCGACGTCCATGTCGGCTTGAAGCGGGAGGCGGACGAGACGAGCGTCAGGGCGACGGACACCGGGTTATAGACCGTCACGGGATTCTCCTCGGCGAAGCGGTAGCCGTTGAACCACCGCTTCA
>CAVCXQ010000002.1:0-18820 GCA_963606275.1 uncultured Muribaculaceae bacterium
CGGAGAGTTTTTCGCGGGCCGACGGGCCTGGCGACGCGCCGGTTCACCTCGGTGGTTGTATGCGGAAGCGAAAGACGCGCGTTATGTTCACCTCGGCGAAGGCCTGTCGGCGGGGCCCGCGAAAAACCTCGTAGCGGACTGCTGCCCGCAGCGAGCCGTTCATTGAAAGGTGCTTGTCCGCGCAACCGAACCCATTACACGCGCGCGGCTTGGAGAGCAGGACGAGTCCGCATGTCGAGGAAGGCCTTCAGGGCGGAGACGCCGTAGATCGCCGCCGTCTCGGCGCGGAGAACGGTCGGGCCGAAGCTGACTGGCGTTGCGACGCCGACGAGCGCGGCAAGTTCGGCCGGCGCGAAGTCGCCCTCCGGCCCGACGTAGACCGCCCAGTCGGCGGCGGCGGAAGACTGCGCGGCGGCGATGGCCTCGCCGACCGACGGCGGCGGAGGGTCGGTCAGGGCACCGACGAAACACGTCGTCGCGCGCACGAGCGGCAGCGAATCGTCGAACATGACCGGAGAGAGGATCTCAGGCAGCCACTTCGCGTCCGACTGCCGCGCCGCGTCCTCCGCGATCCGCCGCCAGCGCTCGCGCTTCGCCGCGCATTCGCCAGGGCCCAGCCGCACGATCGTCCGCTCGCTTATGACCGGCACGAGACGGGCAACCCCGAGTTCCGTCGCCTTCTCGATCGTCCAGTCCCAGCGCGAGCCCTTCGTCACGCAGGCGAACAGCGTGATCGAGACGTCCGGCCGCGCCAGCGTCCTGACGTCATCGACGGGCGCAAGCGAAAACACGCGCGAACCGCCCGTCCGCCGGCAGGCGAAGACGCGCCAGCTGCCGCGTCCGTCGAAGAGCTCGACTTCCTCGCCTTCCCTCGGACGCACGACGCGAAGATGCCGCTGCGCCTCCGCCGGGAGCGCCGGGGCGTCGGACCCGAGCTGTTCAGTCCCTACGAGCAGGCGATGCATAAGGCGGCGCGCTACTCGTAGTGGCGGTGGTAATACTGGTTGAAGGCGTAGAAGAGGACGTTCACGCCGAGCTTGTAGGCCTGGTCGGCGACCTCGGCCGACGCGCCGGAGTGGTCGTCCTTCCAGGCGTCGTTGATGTCGCCCGGATGGTAGAACACCACCCACCGCCCCTCGTCGCGGACGCCCATGGCGCGATACCCCGCGTGATGCCAGAACGGCGGGGCCCCGTCGGGGAACACGTAGGGGCGCTGGTAGATCGAGTCGTCGTTGGAGATGTCCACCAGCGGACGCCCCGGGAACACGCGGCGCAGCAGCGCGCGCACCGACGAGTCGAAGTGCCCGCCGCCGTTGTCGATGAAGAGCATCCCGCCCTCGACGAGGCAGTAGTCGCGCAGGACCTTGACCTCCTTGTCGGAGACGCTGATGTTGCCGCGGCCGGTGATGAACACGAACGGCGGGGCCTTCTTCTTCGGGAAGAACTTCAGGCGCTCGATCTCGCGGAACTCGGTGTCCTTGGCGATCTTCATGCCGGTCCAGGCGTGGAACTTCAGGAGCAGGTTGTAGTCCGCGCCCTTGCCCATGTCCTGGTCCCAGTCGCCGCCACGATACTTCAGGCGGATGAAGCGGACTGCCGCGCCCTCCATGCCGGCCGGCCAGCCGCCGGCCCCGGCGCCCTTGCCGCCGCCGGACGAAGCCGCCGTCGCCTCGTAGGTGTCGCGGCTCTCGTCGTCCAGCTCCGCCAGCGTCTTCACGTCGTCGATGTTCATCCTCTCCAGGATGTATGGCGAGTAGGGGTTGACGGTGAGCTTCTTCTGCTTCTTGCGGTGGACTTTCTTGACCTTGACCACCTGCTGCCGGACGGTCTGCCCGCCGCCGGCGGGGAGTCCGTATGGCTCCTCCCATCCCCAGCTGAACATGAGGTAGGGCAGGAAGAGCGCGGCGAGAAAGATGGATATCGCCCAGTAGAGGGAGCTGCGCCAGCGCGGGTCGCCGCCGCCGGACTTCAGCGAGGCGATGACGTCGCCGCCGACGTCGCGTCCGAAGGTGAGGCCCGCCAGTCCGTAGCGGCGCCGCGCCGCGCCGGACACGAGGGCGAGGAGCATCGCCAGCGCGACCAGCAGGGACAGGAAGCCGACGAGGAACGAGGCCGTCCAGAGGTTGTCGCGCATCGCGGCGTCGAAGCCCTTGGGGTCGGCGAGGTTGACGATGTCCGCCGCTCGGACAGTCCAGCGGAACGTGGCGAAGCCGACGGCGAACGCGGCGGCCCAGGCGGCCTGCATGACGCGGAAGACGAGCGCGGCGCGGACGACGCAGATCATCGCGGCGAGGATGCAGAGGGCGGAGCATCCGGCGGCGGCCCAGGCGAGGCGGCCGGCCGCCGCGAGGTGCCCGGCGACCACGAGGTAGCGCGTCGACGGCTCGTCGAAGCCCGACCAGGCGAGCCATGCGCCGTCCAGCAGGAAGGCGCAGCCGGTCATCAAGAGGGAGAGGAGCGCGAAACCGGCGGCGAACCGGAACTGGACGCTCAGGCGCGACTGGAGCCGCCAGAGGAAGGCGACGGAGCGGCCGACGGCGCCGGAGAACGCCGCGAACGCCCGCGCGACCAGGGCTGACGCTTTCGAGAGAAGTCTCATCGCGGTCGGCGCCGGCTGCTAGTCGAGGGAGAGGTCGTCGCCGTATTCGAAGTCGCGCTTGGGCGGCAGCGGCTGGACTTCCGGGGGAGTCTTCGCGCCCTGGTCGGCGGCCGCGGCGTCGATCGCCGGCGAGGCCGACTTCGGGGCGGACTTCGCGGACTCCGCCGCCTTGGCCTTCGCCTCGGCCTCCGCCTTCGCCTCTGCCTCGGCCTTCTCGGCGGCCTTCTGGCGACGAGTCTCCTCCTCGCGCCGGCGGTTCTCCTCGGTCCTGATCGCGTTGATCGTCGTCGGGGCCTTGATGCCGTAGACCGTCCAGTCCTTGAAGAGCGGGATGCTCGTCGCGGCCGTGACCACGACGTGACCGACTATCGAGTAGACGAGGGCCTTGGTCATGATCGAGCGTCCGATCCCCTCCAGGAGGTCGTCCGGATGCTTCACGTTCGCGTTCGCGTTGTCTGCTGCCATGGTCATTCCTTTCGGTTTCAAAGTTGGTTTCGTTTTTTTTCCTGCCGCGCTCAGTCCTCGGGCTGTCCGGTGAGGACGAGCCTGGCGCCGGACTCGCTGACGGCCTGGATGAGCGGGCTGAAGTCCTTGTGGGAGAGGCTCCTGTCGATGGCGACGTGCACGAGCAGGTCGCGGTTGGCCTCGACGAGGGGCTTCAGGAGGTCTGCGACCTCGTTGGCGCCGACCGTGCGCCCGTCGAACCAGATCGAGCCGTCCTTGTCCATGATGACGGACTGCTGGGCGGCCTCCTGCTTCTCGAGGTCGGCGGCGACGGCCTCCTGCATGTCGACGTTGGCGGACTTCATGAAGTTGGAGACGAGCATGAAGAAGATGATGAGCAGGAAGGCGATGTCGCCCATCGAGGTGAGGGGCAGGACGAGGTTCGGCTTCTTTCTTCTGCGGATTGCCATGGCGTGTCTAGTCGGTGAGGATGGCGACTACCCCGCCGGCGGCGGCGATGGCGGTCACGACCTGGTAGTAGCGCTCGTAGGGGACGTCGGCGGCCGTCTCGATGGCGACGGAGCGGCTCTTCTCGTCCTTCGAGGGGAAGTTCTGCTGGAGGAGGACGCGGCGGAGCTCGGACATGGACACCTCCCTGTCGCGTCCGCCGCCGGTCGAGAAGGTGATCCTGTCCTTCATCAGGTTGACGGTGGGCGTGGCGGAGGGCGAGTTGGCCTGCTGCTGGGGCGGGGCGGACGCGCCGGGCATGTCGACGCGGCGACCCCACGGGCGCGTCAGCGTCGTGGTCAGGATGAAGAAGATGATCAGCAGGTTGGCGATGTCCGAGAAGGACGTCAAGTCCGGCTCGATGTCGCCCTGCCTTCTCTTTCCGATGCGTCGCACTGGCTTTGCCTCCGCACTTCCCCCGTCAGGCGGCGATCGCCTGCGAGAACTCGGCGACGGTGGTCTCGAGCTGGACGTTCCAGTCCTCGACGCGCTTCTGGTACATGTTGTAGGCGACGACGCCGGGGATGGCGATGAGGAGTCCTGCGGCGGTGGTGATCAGGGCCTCGGAGATGCCGCCGGCTACGGCGCCGGCGTCGAGCCCGGCGGCCTGCGCCATCACCGAGAACGAGTTGATCATGCCGGTGACGGTGCCGCACATGCCGAGCAGCGGCGAGATGGACGAGACGAGGACGAGGGTGCCGAGGCGGCGTTCGAGGACGGACATCGCCTTGGGCGCGTAGTCCTCCATGGCCTTGGTGACGCCGGCCTCTATCTCTATGGCGCTCTTGCCCTTCTGGCGCATGCGCTCGAGCTTCTCTAGCCCGGCGAGGAGGACGGCGGCGACCGGGCCCTCGGAGGCGCGGCAGGCCTCGGCGGCGCCGGCGAAGTCGCCGGCCGCGGCCTTGGCGACGACCGCCTCGCGCAGGGCCTTCGGGTCGAGCTTCGCGGCGGCGGCGAAAGCGCGGCAGCGGTCGATGACCACGGCGACCAGGACGATCGAGCAGACGAGGAGCGGCAGCATCATCCATCCGCCGTCCATCAGGTAGTTCATCATGACTTTGTTTTCTCCTTGAGTGTTTTCAGATTGACTTGTCCGTTGCCTTGCGCCCGCCGCGTCATTCCTCGAGCTTGCGGAGGAAGTCGGCGGCGCGCTTGGCGTTGGAGCCGCCCGGGTATTCCTCCAGGATGCGGCGGAACTTCTCGACCGCCTTCTCGCGCTGGCCGAGGCGGTGGCAGACGACGCCCCACTTGAGGAGCATCTCGTCGAGCCACGGCGCGTCCGGGTAGTCCTGGAAGACGCGGTCGAGCGTCTCCTGGGCGCGGTTGTAGTCGCGGATGGAGATGTAGTAGTCGACGACGCGCTTGAAGGACTCGCCGGCGTAGGACGAGTTCGGGTAGGTGTCGGCGCAGCGCTTGAAGGCGGCCATGGCGGCGGAGAACTCCGGCTTCTGGCCGTGGCGGACGCGCTGGCGCGCCTCGTCCTCGAGGATCTCGCCGATGCGGAACTGCGCCTCGGCCTTGAGCGGTGACTTCTCGAGGGCGATGATCGACCCGTAGACCTGCATCGCCGTCCGGCGCGACTCCGGGGTGTCCTTCTGGCGGTTCGCGTTGGCGATCTGCATGAAGGCGCGGTCGGCGAGCAGCGTGTCGGGATACTTGCGGACGAGCGCGCGGCAGGTGGCGATAGCGTCGTTGAGGCGGTTCTTGACCAGGTAGAGGTTCCAGCGCGTCTCGTAGGCGCTCTCGACGACGTCGCGGGCGAGCGAGTTGTGGCGGGTGAGCTCGAAGATGTCGTCGATGCGCGCGAGCCCCTCGTCCGCCTTGGAGTTGGCGTTCGCCTCGAGGCCGACGTCGCGGAAGATGCCGCCCCACTTGCAGAGCAGCTGCGCCTCGATCAGTAGCTTGCGCGCCTGGACGGTCGCGTCGCTGGCGTGGGAGACGATAGACTGGGGCTCGGTCGAGCCGCCGACGAGGACGAGTGCGGTAGCCGTCCTGACCTCGGCCTTGCCGCCGTCGAGGTCGCGCTCGTCGAGATACTCGACCTCCAGGCGGTCGCCGGCGAGCACCTCGACCTCGCCCGGCGCGGCCTTGCCCGTCGGCTTGTCGCCCTCGCAGAGGCGCGGCACGACGCGTCCGACGAAGACTCCGCTGCGGTCGGCGGTCTCGGCCAGCTCGAGCGCGGACTCGCTGCGGGTGAGCCACGGCGCGTCGGGCGCCGGCGCCGGCGGCGGCTCGTTCGGGTCCGCGCCCGGCGGCGGCTCCGGGCGCTCGCGATACTGGACGCGGACGGTCACCTTCGCCTTGTCCGGCTTCGGCGAGACGTCGAGGTCCTGGTCGCGGACGCGCACGACGGCCGGCTGCCCGGCGAAGACGCCGCGCACGCGCTGGCGCATCGCGCCGTCCATGAAGGCGACGGAGCCGGACGAGACGACCTGCGCCTTGGCGACGAGGCGGCGGTTGACGTCTCCGGACTCGGTGTTGCGGTCGACGTAGACGACGGTCAGCTCCTCGGAGCCCTGGACGGTCAGGACGCCGTCGTCCGGCTTGGACGGCTCGGAGGTGGTGCGCACGGAGGCGATGAAGTCGCCGTCGCCGCGCCCGAACGGCAGGAGCTCGGCCTTCTCGCGGTCGCCGCTCTTCGCCTCTACGACGACCTCGCTGCGGTCGCCGAGGGCGTGGAGGACGGAGAGGTCCTTGTCGCGGACGTGGACGAAGACGCGCTGCCCGGCCTCGACCAGGACGGCGACGTTCGTCGCCTGCTCGGGGACGGCGGTGCCGACCATCTTGAACGCCTCGGAGGCGCGCGACCAGCGGCGGGCGTCGAAGTGGATCTGCCCGATCGCCCAGTAGGCGTCGTTGGCGAACGGGCTGGTCGGGTAGTCCTGGGTGAGGCGGCGGAACACCATCATCGCCTCGCCCGGCTGGCCGCGGGAGCTCTGCGCCTGCCCCTGCAGGAGCAGGGCCTCGGCCTGCACCGCCTCCTCCGGACTGCGCTGCGCCTGGCGGAGCTCGGCGAGGGCCCGGTCGAACGCGCGCTTGCCGAGGAAGTGCCGCCCCAGCTCCAGGCTCGCGGCGAAGCGCGCCGTCGAGTCGGGATACATCCTGCCGACGGCCTCGAGCAGCCCGACGGCGCGCTCGTCCTCGCCCTGCGAGAACAGCGAGACCGCGTTCTTGACCACGCGCCTGGCGCGGGCCTCCACCTTCTCGCGCGACTCGGCGCCGCCGGCGCCCTTCGCCTTCGCGTCCGCCTTCGGCGCGTCCGCCGCCGCCAGCGCCCCGGAGAGGAGCGCGGCCGCCGCCACAAGCATCATCTGTTTCATAGTAGCCATAAGAGCCTTTCTGCGTTTCCTTCCCCGCCTACCTGACCTGGTTCGTCATCGCGCCGCCGGTGGCGACGCCGAGGCGCTCGAGCGCCTGGTGCGCCTGCGAAGACTCGCCCATCTCCTTCCACTTCGGATGCGAGAGGATGCGGCGGTAGAGGGCGATCGCCTTCTCCTTCTCGCCGTCGTCCTCGCGCCAGCGCGCGATCGTCAGCGTGGCGCGCGCCGCGTCGCCGGGGAACATCGCGGCGATCTCGTTCAGCCCGGCGTATGCCTCGTTCTTCTTGCCGCACTCGCGCAGCGTCTCGGCGACCGCCCAGAGCGAGCCCGGCGGGTCGTCGATGTCGCGGTAGACCTTGAGCGCCTTCTCCTTCTCGCCGAGGCGGTGGCGGTAGCACCAGGCGAGGTCGTATTTCGCCCGCTTGAGCGCGTCCGCCTCCGGCGGCGGACGCGAGCCGACGTATTCCTCCAGATACTGCGCCCGCTCGCGGTACTGCCCGAGGTTGTCGGCGATGTCCGCGTGCAGGCGGAGGCGGACGAGCCGTCCGTCGGCGAGGTCGGCGACGGCGTGGGCGTGGGCGGCGTCGCGCCTGTGCTCGGCGAGGAACCAGGCCAGCGAGCGGGCGCGCGCGTCGCGCACCGCCCCCTTCGCGCCCTTCACCAGCGCCTCAAGCGCCTTCGCCCGCGCCGCGACGGCCTCCTTCTTGTCGACGAGCGAGTGCAGGCGGAGCTGCGCGAAGGCGAAAGTCCACCCGTCGCCGTCGCCGGCGAACGCCGGTGCCTCTCCGTCGAACCACGCGGCGAAGCCGCGCCGGCTCTTCTCGATCGCCTCCTTGTAGGCGGCCGCCTTCGTCTCGCGCGGATAGCGGCAGTTGACCGCGGACTGGAGGGGCGAGCCGTCGTAGCGGCAGTCGAAGAACCAGCCGGCGAACCACGCCAGCCGCTCGCGCTTCGCCTTCGGGGTGTCGCCGCACTGCGCGAGCGCGTCGCGCTCCAGGTCGCCGAACTGCAGCAGCACGGTCTTCAGGATCACCAGGTCGTTGCGGCACCACTCGCGAAGGCGCCAGTCGACCTTGCCCTCGGAGTGGACGACGCGCGAGAAGTCCTCCGCCGCGCCCTCCAGGTCGCCGCGCGCGCGCCGGGCGACGCCGCGGTCGCGGAGCACGCTGTAGAACACCGGGTGCCCCTCCGCCGACGGGTCGTCGGCGATCTCGTCCAGGGCCTCGTTGGCCGCACGGACGTCGCCCATCTGGCGGCGGGCGACGGATATCATGTATCTCGCCGGCACCGCGACGTCGCGCTCCTCCGGGTAGAGGTCGACGACCTCCTCGAAGATGCGGATCGCCTCGTTGCGGTCCTTGGCCTGCATCCTGGCGTAGCCCTGCATGAACGCCGCGTAGGCCTGGAGCGGCGGGTTGGGCTCGCCGGACTCGCTGCGGATCTGCACCTTGCGGAACTCGCCGGCGGCGTTGCGGTAGCGCGGCACCAGGTCGGTCACCTTCTCGCCGCGGCGCTCGGCGTCGATCGCCTGCTGGAAGAACTTCACCGCCCGGTCGAGGCCGGCGCGGTCGGAGAACTCCAGCTCGCGGTAGGTCTCCGGCGGCATGTGCCAGTCCCAGACCTCGCTCGGCAGGGCGAGGGCCCCGGACGCTGCGACGGCGGCGGCGACGGCGGCGAGCGCCGCCCGTGCGGAAGAGGCGCGGCGCATCACTCGTCGATCCCCCGGAAGCTGTTGCCCTGCTGGAGCAGAAGTCCGCGCGCGCGCCTCGCCCACTCCGTCTCGGGATACTCGAACACGCAGCGCTTCAGGTTCCTGTAGGCCTTCACGTAGTCGCGGCGGCGCACGCACACGTCGCCCGCCCAGTAGAGGGCCTGCGCCTTGAGCTTCGCCGGCGCCGAGTCGCGGTACTTGTCCACCAGCGAGTCGAACGTCTTCTCCGCGTCGCGGTAGAACCCGTCCACCTTGCCCTCGCCGCCGGGGAGCGGACGCTCCTTGGCCTCCTTGCGGCGGTCGATCTCCGCCTGGACCGTCTCGGCCTGCTTCACGTAGCAGCTGCCGGCCATGAACAGCGCGCGCGCCGCCTTCTCGTGCTGCGGGAAGCGCTGCTGGAAGTTGCGGTAGATGTGCCCGGCGATGTCGTAGCGCTTCTCCTGCACGTAGTAGTAGGTCGCCAGGCGGATCGTCGCGTCGCCGACCAGCTCGCTCTCCGGGTAGAGATACGTCATCTTCACGTATTCCTCCGAGGCGCGGTCGTAGTCCTTGAGCATCTCGAGGCAGAGCGCCTTGTGGTACTGGCTGCGCGCCGCGTATTCGCCCTCGGCCCACGTGCCGAGGATCTGCGAGAAGCGCGCCAGCGCCTCCTGGTAGAGCTGCGAGGACTTCGCCTCGTCGCCGGCCTCCTTCGCCTCCGCCGCCAGCTCCTGGTAGAGGTTCGCCAGCAGGTACTCGCCCTGCACCACGTGCGCGCTGTCGGGGTTGTTCCGCAGGGCCTCCTCGAGGATCGTGCGTCCCTCCGCGATGTCCGCCGACGCCTTGTCCGACTGCTTGAGGCGGCGGTGCTCCTTCGCCTGCTCGAACAGGCACTCGGCGAGACGGAACTGCACCAGCACCGCCGCGTCGCGGTCGGCGAAGCGCTTCGAGAACAGCCGCACGTCGCCGTTGGAGCCGCGGTGCACCGTGCCCGTCGCCGAAAGCATCCTCGGCTCCGTCCCCGGCAGCGTCACCTCGTCGCGGTAGGTGAACACCACGCTGTCGCCGTATCCGACCGCAAAGCGGTCTTCGGTCAGCACCTCGTGCGCGGACGCCACGCCGCCGGTGGCGACGTTCGGCACCGTCTCGCCCGGCGCGAACATCACCGGGCGCAGCCGCGCCGTGAACACGCCGGAGTGCGGCATCGTCTCCACCAGCGCAAGCGGCCTCTTCGCGCCGGTCTTCAGCGACGAGACCTCCGCGTCGATCCTGTCCGGCTCGTCGGACACGTCGCGGTCGGCGTCGTCCACCACCACGAAGAAGCTCTCGCCCACGTGCGCGGCCGAGCGCTCCGCCTCGAACGAGCTGTCGGTGAGCGCGAGCGTCGCGTTGGAGACCAGCTGGAGCGCCTTCTCCATCACCGGCTTGCCGTCCTCGCCGAGCACCGTCAGCTCGATGACGTCGGAGCCCGTCACCCGCAGGCGCGGGGCGAGCCGGCCGGACGCCGTCTCGACCTCCACGTCGGCGTCGCCGAGCGCCAGCCGCAGGACGCCGCCGAACGAGCCGGACGACGCGGACTCCTTCTCGGACTCCCAGCCCTTGGTCAGGCGGAACGGGCGCAGGTCAGCGCCAAGCCTCAGCGTGAGCGTCACCTTCTCCGGCTCGCGCCCCTCGGCCTCCGCCGCCAGGCGCTCGCTGCGGGCCACCGCCTCGACCTTCACCGTCGAGCCGGCGTAGCGAGCCCGCGAGCGGTCGTAGACCCTCATCGGCACGTCCGCCGCCACGTTCACCGGCACCGCGCCGGTCACCGCGACCTCGGCGTCCGCCATCGGCGTCGCCTCGAACACGTCGCGGTAGACGACGGACACGTTCTCGTTGCCGGGACGGCGGCGGATGCGCTCGAGGCGCGCCTTCGCGTCCGGCGAGGTGTCCACCTCGCGCGTCTTGCGCACGTGGAAGAGCGAGAGCCGCGGCTCCGCCGGACGCGCCGCGAAGATGCTCGCGGTGCGGACGGTCGGCACGCCGGGCTCGGTGTTCTCGCGGTCTTCGTAGGAAAGCGTCAGCCGGTCGCCGGACGACACGCGCAGCGTCGTCTCCGGAGCCTCCTTGTCGTCCTCCGCGCACGTCTTCAGGATGCCCATGAACACGCCGGAGTGCATCCCGAAGGTGTCGTCGCCGCCGTAGCCGAGCCAGTTCGGGCGCGTCTCCAGCAGCGTCTTCTTCAGCGTCTCGCCCTTCGCGTTCTTCACCTCTACCTCAAGGGAGTCCGCCTTGTCCGAGACGTCGCAGTCCGGGTCCTCCACGCACAGCACCAGCGTGTCGCCGGGCTGGAAGCGGAACGCGTCGTACGCCCGCAGGTAGCGCCCGGTCTCGTCCAGCCCCTCGAACACGAAGCGGACGCGCGCGTTGTTGAAGGAACTGGACATCTGGCGCTGCAGGACCTTCCTCTCGCCGGAGGTGGTGCGCTCGTCGTCGTAGCTGACGGTGATCCTGTCGCCGGGCGCGACCTCCAGCGTGTCGTTGAGCAGCGCGCTGGAGAACTCGTTCTCGACCGGCAGGACTGCCTTGCCGGCGGCGTCCGTCGCCGAGATCGAGGCGATCGACAGCTCCGGGCTCCTGACGTCCACGAACTCCCAGCGGAAGGAGCGCAGGCGCTCTGGCCGCTCGAAGTCGGCCTTGAAGCCGTCCGCCGTCTTCTCGATCTTCGCGACGTCCTTGACGAACGTCTTGAGCTCGGGGTGCCTGGTCTCGTCGAACCAGTCGGCCGGGATCGGCCTGGGCTCGCCGTCCGCCGGCGCCCAGAGGAGGTCGAAGCCCTCCTTGTCGCTGCAGCCGACGACCGCGACCTCCAGGCGATGGCAGCCCGGCGCGACGTCGCACGACATCACCGCGTTCTGGATCCGCTCGCCGGAGCCGGTGAACACGTCCTCGCCGTCGACGGCGACGGACACCCACAGGTCGTGGAAGGCGTCGCGCTCGGACGACGCCGGCACCAGGCGGAGGCGCAGCGCGTCCATCCCCTTCGGGGCCATGAACGGGCCGCTGAAGCGCGCCGTCTGCCAGCGGCGCTCGCCCTTGCTGATGACGCGGAAGCGGACGCCGTCCTCGACCTCCTTGGACTTCGGGGCGCGGTCGTTCTGGTAGTAGCCGGAGAGCTTGGCGAACGAGCGCTGCGGGTTCCAGTCGTATTCCTGCTGGAGGCGCAGGTGGAGGCGGGTGACGTCCGGCTCGGCGGGGAACCGCCCGAGGACGGTGGTCTTCTGCCCGAGCGTCCCCACGAGGCGCAGCACGTTGACGTCGGCCGCGCTCGGCGTCTTCATCTCGATGGACGCGAAGAGGATCGAGTCCATGGTGTCGACGGCGAACCACTTGCCGGGCTGGCCGTCGGAGAGCGACTTCCAGCCCTCCTTCTTCCGCGAGTTGATGACGTCGCCGGGGTTCATGCCGGCGGCCGTGTCGCTCGCGAACGCGCGCGGCGGCGGCAGCGAGGTCTCGACGCGCCCGCGGAACACGCCGGTGAACGGCTTCTCCTCCTTCAGCGCGAAGCCCTCGATGCGGTCGCCGGAGCTGGTCTCGATCCTGACGGACACCGTGTCGCCCTCGCCGCCCATCGAGCGGTCGCGGTCCTGCACCACCACGTAGAGCGGGTTGCCGGGGCGGAGGCGGTCGGACACGCCGGAGTCGGAGAGGTCGGACGCGCCGTCGAGCAGGTCGCGAAGCCCCTTCTCGGTCTTGCTCTCGTCGGTGCGCGGGGCGCCGGCGCCGATCGCCAGCTTCGCGTCGTCGATCACCTTCATCCGCTTCGGCTCGTTCAGCGGCAGCCCGCGCGCCTTCAGGAACGCCGGGTCGATGTAGTAGGAAACCGTGTCGTCGCCGCAGACCTCGACCACCCGGTTCGACGGGCACGCCTTGCCGAGGCGCACGTCGACGACGCCCTTGAACACCGACGGGTCGCGGCTCGTCGGATACAGCCCGACCGTCTCGCGGTCGCCGCTCGGCTCGCTGACCACCACCACCGGGATCGACGCCCCGCCGCCCGCGACGGAGAGATTGCGGTCCTGCACCGTGATCGCCAGCTGGCCGCCGGGGCGGATCATGCTCCGCTCCGACAGGTCGCCCACCGGAACGTCCGTGTCGTCCACCTCGCTGTTGGTCGCCAGCTTCCACTGTCCGTGGAGAAACCGGCCCTCGGTGTGCGTGTAGCTGATCGCGAAGGTCTCGCGCAGCTGCTTGATCGTCTCGTCGTAGTCCTTGCGGTCGAAGGCGATCTTGGCCAGGAAGTAGTGCGCCTGCGCCTGCACCTCGCGGTCGTTCTGGCTCAGCCAGTATTCGAGCGTCGGCTCGACGCCCTGGAGGTTGCCGGACGCGATCTGGAGGTCGACGGCGCGGAACATCGCCTGGCGCCCGTATTTCGTCGCGTGGTAGACCGGGTTCTCGCGAAGCGTCTGGTACTCGAGCTTAGCCGCCTCGAAGTTCTGCTGGTCGCGGTAGCCCTCCGCCGTCGAGAGGATCATCGCCGCCGCCGTCTCCGGCGCGACCTTGCCCTCCTGCGCGAGCACCGAGGCCGCGATCCGCCGCGCCTTGAGCAGCAGCGCGTCCTTCTCGCCGCGCGCCAGGCGCAGCTGCTCCACCCCCCAGATCGCGAACGCCGGCGGCAGCTTCAGGATCTCGCGCTCGAACACCGCCTGGTTGCGCGGCTCCTTCAGGATCTGCCACGCCCGCTCCGAGTTCTTGCGCGAAAGCGCGTCCGCCGCCACGTAGAGCGGATACGACGGGTCCTTCTCGTCCACCGGATACACCCCCGGCAGGCGCTCGGACACCTCGGTGCGGAACTTCGCCGCCGCCGACACCAGCTCGTTCCACGTCCCTTGCGGAATGCTCGTCGCGTAGACGTAGAGCGGCTCGTCGTAGCCGCCGTCGCGCATCCGCTCCATGATCTTGACGAAGTATCCCCAGCCCCGGCCGTAGCCCCAGCCGACGGACGCCGAGGCCGGCCTGGCTACCCTCGCCAGAGCCGCCGCGTCCTTCTTGTCGAGGGCCGCCTCCAGGGCGCGATGCCACAGCGCCGTCTCGCGGTTGTAGCCCTCCTCGTTGCGCGCTCCCGCGACGAGCCGCGAGATGCCGGCGTCGTAGAACGCCTGCATGGTCTCGTCGTAGACCTTCTTCTTCGCCTCGTCCTTCTCGCGGTCGCGGATGTCCCAGCACCAGCCCCAGTAGTCGCCGAACTGCAGGTTGAGGTAGCCCGCCTGCTCGTCCGGCACGCCCTTCAGAGCCGCGGTCATCCCCGGCACCAGGTCCATGAACTGCGCGTTGCTCAGGAAGCGCCACCACTGCATCTTCCCGTCCTTGTCGCGCACGTAGCCATCGACGCGGCAGAGGTTCATGTAGGCGTAGTAGCGCTCGACCGGCTCGAGGGCGTCCGCCCACGCGCGGAAGCGACGCACCGTCTCGTCGAGCTTGCCGAGCGTGTAGCCCCACCGCACCGGGTCGAGGCACACGTCCCACGAAAAGGTCCGCGACTTCTCCGCGTAGAGCGACTTCATCACGTGTTCCAGCGGATACTTCGCGACGGCCTTCGCGTCGCTGCCGAGGTGGCGGCGCATGACGTCGTGCGCCCAGTTGACGTCGTCCCGGCGCAGCTCCGCGAACGGACGCGACACGTAGAAGTCGAGCACGACCTTCGTCCGCGCCTCGCCGGGCTGGAGGTTGTCCCAGCAGCGACGCGCGTATTCGCCGGCGTTCCGCGGGGTCATCTTCTTCATGTCGATGCCCGGATACGGCTTGTCGGCCTTCTTGTCCTTGGAGGGCACGATTCCGGCGAGATAGTCGTGGGTCCCGAAGACCTCGGCCTGGCGGCGGCGGAAGTCGTACCACATCTTGTCCGCGTCGGCGTATTTGTCCTGCGAGAGCTGGCGGCACGCCCACTCGACGTCGCCCCACCAGAGGAAGTCCCTGCCCGCCTTGGAGAACATCTCGCGCGCCTTCGCCGCCCGCACGTTGGAGTCCTTCGTCTCGTGCATCTCCTTGTTCAGCGCGTCGAACCAGTCGGGCTTCTTCGGCGCTTTCGCGGCGGAGAGGGCCTTTAGCTCCGCCGTGTCCTTCTCGTCGAAGCGCTTGTTCTCGACGAGCCAGTTGATCCAGCCGAAGAACTCGTTGCGGTACTGCGCGTCCGCGGAGGCGAACGCCTTGGCGTTGTAGACGCGGCGCACCACGTCCGCCAGCCCCGGCGCCGGCGCGTCCTTCTTCCAGCCGGGGTAGAACTGAGACGGATGGTAGCCGCCCGACACCCACATATAGCGCTTCGCCGCGAGCGGGTAGTCGCCGGACAGAATGCGGTCGCGAAGCTCCTTGGCGAGCTTCACCACGTGGTCGCGCAGCGCGACCTTCTCCTTGTCCTTCTCCGGGTCGAGCTTGTTGAGGTGGCCGTCCTCGAGGTAGCGCATCGACCACTCCAGGACGTCGTCGGACACCTTCGCGTCCTTGTATCGCGCCATGTATTCCAGCGGGAAGGCGACGGTGAAGGCGTCGCGCTGGTTGCCCCAGAAAAGCAGGCGGCGGAAGCCGTCCGTCTCGCCCAGCCCCGGCGTGCGCAGCACCATGTCGCGGAGCTCCTTGCGCGGGAAGTCCGGCCCGCAGTCGCCGATGCGATCGGCGAGCCACCCGAGGGCGGTGGCGCGGCGCCCGGGGTCCTGGAACTTGCCGAGCAGCACCCCGCAGAGGCGGAGCATCTCGTTCCGGCGGCGCTGGTCCCAGAGGCGCCAGAACATGTTCTCGCCGACCGTCCAGAGCGCGTCGGACGGCTTGGCGTTGCCGGCGAGCCTCGCGTAGAGCTCGACGTCGACGCCGGTGGAGCAGAGGCGCCAGAGGACGAACTCGACCTCCTTCGTCCAGTTCCGCTCGCGGCGGACGTAGAGCGTCCAGCGGTCGTTGCGGGCGGACTCGTTGCCGAGCTCGTCGGCGACGATGGCGGCCTGGTAGTGGATGATGGGGCGGACCCTGCCGTTGGCCTTGGCGAGCTCGCGGTAGGCGGCGTCGGCGCTCAGGGGCTTGCCGGCCTTGAAGGCGGCCTCGAAGTCCTGCTCCGGGCCCGCGAGCGCGGCGATGGAGGCGCCGGCGAGCGCGGCGGCGAGAACGGACGCGAAAATCCTAGTTTGCATAGTTTGTGTAGTATACCACACCCCCCCCCCCCCGTCAACGGGGTCACGCGGCGCCAGTCACACTTCCGCCAGCCGCGCCAGCAGGGCTATCGCCGCCGTGTCCGTGCGCAGGATGCGCGGGCCCAGCGAATAGCGGGAGAATCCGTGCGACTCCAGCAGCGCGACCTCGTCGTCAGTCCACCCGCCCTCCGGACCAATCGCCAGCACCATCCTCCCCACCTCCTCCACTTCTCCACTATTCCACTTTCCCTCTTCTCCACTTCCCTCCCCCGGGTGGGCGACGATGCGGCGCGAAGCCGGGAAGAGCGCGTCCAGCTCGTCGGACGCGAAGCGGCGGAAGTTCCGCCGCGCCAGGATCTGCGGGACGGCCGTGGACGCCGCGCCCTGCATGAGTCCGTCCACGAGGAGCGGCCGGTAGTTCACCTCCTTGAGCAGCGTCGCGCCCCAGAAGTCCTTCTCGACCTTCTGCGCCCCGACGAGGACGATGCGTCCGACGCCCATCGCCGCGAGCTGCGGCAGCAGGCGCTTGAGGACCCGCGGACGCGGCGGCGCGAGCACGAGGTCGATCCACGGGGCGAGCGGCTTCTCGTCGTGCGCGACGCGGACGCGCACGACGTCGCCGTCCATTTCGACGATCTCGCCGTGTCCGATCCTGCCGTCCAGCTCGCCGGTCTTGAGGATCTGCCCGACTTCGCCGTGCAGGACGTCGCGGACGTGCGCGGCGCGGACGCCGCCGAACGACGCCACGCCGTCCCGGATCTCGTCCGCCTCGAAGAGGATGCGGTTCACGGGAACTTCAGCGTGGCGAAGTAGTCGTCGAGCGTCTCGGCGCGGCGGATCTCGCGCACCGTGCCGTCCTCCTCCAGGAGGAGCTCGGCGGAGCGGAGCTTGCCGTTATACTGGAAGCCCATGGCGTGTCCGTGGGCGCCGGCGTCGCAGATGACCACGAGGTCGCCCGGCTCCAGGACGGGCAGGACGCGCTGGATCGCGAACTTGTCGTTGTTCTCGCAGAGCGAGCCGGTGACGTCGTAGACCGTCGTGTCGCCGGAGCCCTCCTTGCCCGGCACGACGATCTCGTGGTAGGCCCCGTAGAGCGCGGGACGCATCAGGTTCGACATGCAGGCGTCCAGCCCCGCATACATCCGGTAGGTGTTCTTGACGTGCAGGACGCGCGAGACGAGGTAGCCGTAAGGCCCGGTGATGCAGCGGCCGCACTCCATGTAGAGCTTCAAGGGCTTTAGTCCGCGCCCTTCCACAAGCTCCCTGTAGGCGGCGCGGATGCCGTCGCTGACCTGCTCCAAGTCCATCGCCTTCTGGTCGGGGCGGTAGGGGATGCCGATGCCGCCGCCGATGTTGACGAACTCGAAGTCGATGCCGAGCTGCTGCGAGAGGTCGGCGGCGAGGTCGAAGAGCATCCGCGCGGTGTCGACGATGTAGTCGGGGTCGAGCTCGTTCGACGCGACCATCGTGTGAAGTCCGAAGCGGCGGACGCCCGCCTCCTTCAGCTGGCGGTAGGCCTCGAAGAGCTGCTCGCGGGTCATGCCGTATTTCGCCTCCTCGGGCTTGCCGATGATGGCGTTGCCGCCCTTCAGAGGGCCGGGGTTGTAGCGGCAGCAGAACACGCGGCGGCCGGCCTCGTCGGCGATCCGCTCGCGGAACTCAGGCACGGAGTCCGCGAAGAACGCGACGTGCGAGAGGTCGTCGAAGTTGACGATCGCGCCGAGCTCCCAGGCGCGGCGGAACTCGTCGGCGGGAGTGTCGTTCGAGGTGAACATGATGGACTCGCCGACGTTGCCGACGCGCTCGGCGAGCGCGAGCTCGGCCATCGAGGAGCAGTCGCTGCCGAAGCCGAACTCCTGGAGGAGCTTCATCAGGTGCGGGTTCGGCGCCGCCTTGACGGCGAAATACTCGCGGAAGCCCTTGTTCCAGGCGAACGCCTTCTTCAAGCGTCTCGCGTTGGCGCGGATGGCCTTCGCGTCGTAGACGTGGAACGGGGTCGGCCAGCGGGCGGAGATCTCCTCGAGCTTCGCCCTGTCGAACGGAAGCGCCCTCATCTTCAGCGGCCGAAGAGGCCCTTTACCGCTTCGACGGCCTTCTTCGTCTCCTCGCCGACGGCCTTCGCGCCATCGCCCACTGCGTCTGCGCCCTTTCCGGCGCCGTCGCCGAGCATGCCGCCGAGAGCGGACAAGCCGTCGCCGACGTTCGTCGCGCCCTTCAGGATCCTGTCCCAGATGATCTTGCCGACGTCAGCCGGGGCGACGCCGCCGACGTCCTTGCCGACGTCCTCGAACGTCATGTTCGGCACCGGGACGGTGAACATCTGGAGCTTGACCTTGACGCCGCGCACGGTCACGCGGTCGATGACGACGCGGATTTTCTTCGCCGGCGAGTCGTCTTCGGCAAGCTCCTCGGCGGCGTCCTCCACGGCGTCCTTCGCCTCCGCCTCGGTCTGCGGAGGCGGCTCGGCGTCCTCGCGCGCCTCGGCGACGTCCTCGGCGTCGCCGGACACGTTGAGCAGGATCTGGCTGATGTTGTCGATGCCGTTCGTGCCGCCGATCGAATACGAGACGAAGCATCCGTCGATGGTCAGCTCCTCGATGCGGATGACGTCGGACGCGAGCGAGGTGACGGCGACGTCGACGACCAGCTTGCCGAGCTCGACGGCGCGCGGGTCGGAATAGCCCTCAGGGTTGCCGAGCAGGAGGTCGCCGACCTCGAGCCTGCCGGTGTAGGGGTTGAGGTAGAGATGCCCGAGGTTGAAGTCGGTCTTGGTGATCTTCGGCGCGACGGCGTTGGCGACGGGACGCGCCACCGTGCCTATCCAGAGCGGGAGAGTGGCGACCAGCAGGACGACGAGCGCCAGGACGCCTCCAAGCGTCCACAGCACGGCCTTGACGAGCTTCATGAGCCCTGACGACTTCTTCTTCATGCGTTGGAGTTCCTTTCAGTCTTTTCGGCGCGTAGTCTACCATTCGCCCCCGCCGCTGTCAAATCCACCCGACAGGCGAGAGTAATGGGTTGCGTTGGCAACAGTCTTGCCCCGAACGGCTCGCTGCGGGCAGCAGACCGCTCCGAGGTTTTTCGCGGGCCCCGCCGACAGGCC
>CAVCXQ010000003.1:0-16193 GCA_963606275.1 uncultured Muribaculaceae bacterium
GGCGCGCTGGACGTATTCGTCGGACGAGATGTGGGCGTTGCCGGCGTCGTCGACGTAGGCGCCCTTGGCGATGTCGCGGAGATACGCCTCGCCGGCGGTAATCAGCATCCCGTGGTAGTCGACGATGGTGTTCCAGCCGATGAACTCGGAGGCGTCCATGTCGGCGCGGCGGTAGTTCTCCTCGGCGTAGAGCTCCCACCAGTCGGGGAGGCCGTCGTTGTCGGAGTCCTGTCCGGAGATGGGCGAGATGGTGGACGCGCCCTGTCCGTCCCAGAAGCCGAGGCTGGCGGGGACGTGCTTGACGAATGCGCCGCCGAGCGGGAGCATGGCGTTGCCGTTGAGGTCGCGGTGGCGCGTCTCGAAGTCGTAGAGGTTCTGGAGCGCGCCGTCGGAGATGCCCGCGAAGTGGTCGTAGCGCGAACGGGTGGTGGTGGCGGTGTCGGCGTCGCGTCCCTTGTAGAACTGCGTCCAGCGGACGGTCGGCTCGGCGGAGCGCGGGAAGTTGAAGACGCCGCTGTCGGTGCCGCAGAAGTCGGCCGTCCAGTAGAACGAGTCGAGGGTGAGTCCGTCCATGCGCGGCAGGGCGGCGACGGTGTTGTGGATCCACGGGACCCAGTAGCACTGGTCGTAGACGGAGCCGTAGGCGTTGAAGTTCAGGCTGGCGTCGCCGTTGACGATCGCGTTCCACCATGGGACTACGTAGCCGGACGGCCTGCTGCTCGGGGCCTTGTCGCCGGTCGGCCCGAAGCCGTGGGGGACCTTGGCGACCGTCGCGGCGCTGGAGCCGGCGGGCAGGGCGTCGAACGAGTAGTGGTAGCGGAGCTCCGGCGTGGCGTCGTAGTCGTTTCCGTTCGGGTCCTTGACGTAGCGGCGGATGTTGCGCGACCACTCGTCGTAGACGGTCTCGCGGTTGGCGAGGGCCATCGCCGAGGTGTAGCGGACGTCCTTGTCGGCGCGGATGTCGGCTGCGCTGCGGGCGCCGTCCCAGACGCGCACTTCGTCGACGTAGCCCTTGAAGCATTCGCCGACGGTGCTGATGCCGATGCCGGTGAGCATGTTGTACCAGGTGTGGGCTCCGACGTTGAAGACGGCGGACTTGTATCCGGTGTCCTTGACGTAGTAGCCGATGTAGGTGTCGACGTGGGACGCCGAGTAGGCCGGGGTCAGCCCGGAGTTGGCGGAGCCGACCTGGACGCCGTCGACGTAGAGGCGGAGCGTCTTGCCGTCGTAGGTGGCGGCGAGGTGCGTCCAGCGGCCGGACTCGGCGGCGGCGGTGGAGAATACCTCGACGCGCTTGTCGCTGAGGGTGCCGTTGGAGTCGAAGCAGGTGTACCACTTGCCGTCCTTGATCGCGAGGCGGAAGTTGATCCGGAAGGTGGACTCGTCGGCGACGTGCGACCACTCGGTGCTGACGACGCGCTCGAGGACGGTGGAGTCGTCGAGCGACTCCGGGCAGGCCCAGCACTCGGCGGTATACTGCGCGAACGCCATCTCGTTCGGGAAATACTGGCCGGTCGGGTGGACGACGGTCGAGTGCGGCATCATCTGCACCAGGGACGGGTTCGACGGGCCCTGGAAATACATCGCCTGGCGGCGGACCGGGGAGCTCGGGTCGAGCGGGTCGGAGCCGGACTTGCTGAACTTGCCCTCCTTCTCGGCGTGGTCGGAGAATCCGTCGACGTCGGTGTCGTAGCCCTCGTGCTCCTCGAAGGAGAACATCCAGTCGCAGTCGGCGCCCCACAGGTCGTGGGTGAACTCGCCGGCGACGACGGCCGGGTTGCCGAACTCGTCCTCGCCCATGGCGAAGCCGGGGAAGTCGAGCAGGTTGTATTCCTTGCCCTTCCAGGTGAAGGTCGTGTTGCCGTCCAGGATTGCCTCCTCGCGCTGCGGCATCGCCCAGCAGCGGTAGGTCAGCGAGCCCGCGTAGGTGGAATCGGTCATCCACAGCGGCGTCGGGTCGGTGTGCATGAAGGACACCTTGCCGACCCTGGCCATGATGGCCTCCTCCTGGTTGCGGATGTCGTCGCCGTCGGGGTCGGCGTCGGCGAGGCCGTTGAGCCAGACGTGCTTGCGGACGTCCCATGGGTCGAGCATCCCGATCCACCTGTTGAGGGAGGCGTATTGCGCGGGGTTGCCCTTCTTGCCGTCGCCGCCCCAGGCCTCGTAGACGACGTCGATGGCGCCGCCGCTCTTGCGGATGCCGGCGACGTTCCCGAGCAGCGGGTTGAGGCCGTGGAAGAGCTCCCAGTAGTCGTCCATGCCGTCGTTGTCGGTGTCCGGGTTCGTCGGGTCGCAGCTGATGTATTCGGCCGGCGCGCCGATCTCGTAGCCGAGATACTTGCCCCAGAGCTCGGCGATGTCGACCCCGTCGACCTTGTCCTTGAACATGTAGTAGCCGCCGTATGCGCGGTCCCACGGGTTCTTCACGCGGGTGAAATACATCGCGCACGGCGTCATGCCGTAGACCAGGTTCGGGTTGTAGATGCCGCTGGTCCTGTCGACGAGCGTCTTGTACCAGAACTCGTCGAGCGTGTTGCAGCCGAGCGCGGCTAGGTTCGGCGCGAACATGTCGTTGTCGTCGAAATACCAGCTCTTCGGGAAGGCCGTCCACGGGGAGATCGGGTCGTCGTAGCGCCAGCAGCGCATCGCGCCGACCATGTATTCCTGCCAGTTCTCGAGGCCGTCCATGTCGTAGTCGAGCGTGGCGTCGTTGAACGTGCCGTCCATGCCGTTGGTGATGCAGTTCACGCCCGTGACCTCGTTCGTCCCGGTCGCGGCGGCCGCGTCGGACTCGATGAAGGCGCCCGCGAACTGGACCTCCCAGCCGTCGGGCAGTCCGTCGCCGTCGGTGTCGACCGAGCACGGGTTCAGTCCGCCGCCGCAGATCGACGTCGACCCGTTGTCCACCGGCTCGCCGTAGGCGAAGGAGTCGCGCTCCTCGCCGTCGGCGATGCCGTCGCCGTCGGTGTCCTCGTTCCACGGGTCGGTCGGGAAGAACTTGTTCAGCCACGCGACGTCCGCCGGCGGACGCACCGAGACGGTCTCGGAATAGTTGGTGTAGGCGTTGCAGGAGTCGGTGGCGGCGAACTCGCGCCACTCGGTGAGGCCGTCGCCGTCGGAGTCGGTCCTGTCGGCGCGCGCGGCATCGGCGGTGAACGGGCTCATCGACGCCTCAGGCCCGAAGATCTTGAACGAGCCGTCGACCAGGTTGCCGGACATCACGTAGAGCTCCCAGCCGTCCGGCACGCCGTCCTTGTCGGTGTCCGCGCCGTTCGTGTCCCAGGTCGCCGCGTCGACGGTGTTGGACGCCCAGAGCGTCTCGTCCGGCCCGTGCGGGTTGGTGGTGTAGAGGGAGAAGATGGTCGCCCACGGACGCGTCTTCGGGTCGGCCACGAGGTCGGACTCGTCGATGCAGTCGCTCTTCAGCCAGTAGGACATGAGCAGGAACTCGTCGTAGGCGGTGTAGGGGCGGGTGCGCTGCGCCGTGCCGGCGCGCGAGCCGGAGCCGAGCGTGAGGGCGTCGGTGTCGTTGCCGGAGGTGGCGCCCTCGTCGTTGGCGGCCTCGACGGAGCCCCAGCGCGCCCCGAGCGGAGTGTCGGAGTTCCACGCGGTGCGCGGGTCGAAGCCGAACTGCTGGTAGACGTAGGAGTGCAGGTAGGCGACCTTGCGGGTGGTTGTCGGCGCGGCGAGGACGACGGACGCCTTGCTGACGGCCTGGGTCGGGCCGATCGCCAGCTCGCCGAACTTGTACTTGTTCTCGTCGGTGCCGACGCCGTAGAGCCACGCCTTGTTGCATCCGTTGGTCAGGCAGGAGACGTCCGCCGCAAGCGAGCGCTGGACGTATTCGGCCTTCGTGCCGACTTCGCGGACGAACGAGCCCTTGGAGAGGCGCTTCGGGAGGCCGCGGACAAGCGCGCCGCCCTCGTCCTCGTCGGCGAGGAACGCCTTGGACGCCTCGACGTCGACGGCCAGGCGCTGCACGGCGACGCCGCCGATCGTGCCGGCGTCCACGAGCGCCGGCGTGCCGTCGACCGCGACCGCAGTCCAGCTGTCGTCGTCAGTCCAGAGGCCCTTGCCGTCGTAGACCTCGAAGGTCGTCAGCGTGGCGGCGACGGTCGTCGTGTCGATCGTGACCTTGGAGGCGTCGGGGACGACGTACCACTGCACCCCGGCCGCGCCGAGCGAGCTGTCCGCGACCGCGAACGAGGTCAGGAAGACGACGTTGTTCGTCGACAGGCCGTCGAGCTGGAGCGCGGCGACCTCTTCGCAGACGTCGGCGTCGGACGCCTCCTCGCCCTCCTCCTTCTCGACGGTGTAGACGGCGGTGTAGGCCATGTGGTCGCCGTCGTAGTTGCGGTCAGGGTCGGCGATGGTGTCCTTCTCGGTGAAGCGGAGGGTCGGGTCGGTGCCGCTGATCAAGACCTCCCAGCCGTCGGGCAGTCCGTCGCCGTCGGTGTCGAAGTCGAACGGATTGGTCCCCAGCTCGAACTCCAGGAGGTCGGGGAGCCCGTCGTTGTCCGTGTCGCGGGTCTGGGCGTCGGACTCGTCGCCGGAGGCGGTGATCGGGTCCATGAGCCTGGCGATCTCCTCGGAGGTGATGACGGAGCCCTCGGGGTTGCCCGGCTCGAAGCGACGCCCGGTCAGGTAGACGTGGTTGGAGACCGTCACCCCGCCGGCGACGGAGGTCTGGAAGTAGCCCACGTGGGCGCGATACCAGTAGTAGTATTCGAAGGCGTCGGAGAAGCCGTCCTCGTCGGTGTCGTCGAGCGTCGGGTCGGTCGGACGCTCCGGCGACCACTGCGTCCAGTCGGTGGCGCTGTCCGCGGTCAGTCCGTTGGCGGCTGCGTAGTCGAGCCAGGCGAGGTATTCGAGCTTGGTGAGCGTGGACTTCGCGTCGACGTCGGGGTCGGTGTAGCGGCGGTCGGGGCTGAAGCCGTTGAGGCCGGCGAGCGTCGGGGCGTCGTTCAGCCCCTCGCCAAAGCCGCGGATCTCGAGCTTCGCGGTGAAGAGGCGTCCGTCAGGCAGGACGTCGTTGTCGTCGTTGTAGGACGCGAGCTTCTGGAGGTCGTTGCCGACGAGATCGCCGTTGTCGTCGAAGACGCCCATGCCGTACTTCTTCACGTAGGCGTCGGGGATGCCGTCGAGGTTGATGTCGCCCATGTTGTCCGAGGCGAGGTATTCGCGGGAGAAGATGGCCTCGAGGATGGTCTTGGCGTAGTTGCCGTCGTCGTCCTTCTCGGTCGGGAGGGAGACCATGGTGCCGGTGTAGGCGTCCTCCGGGTGCTCCGGCGAGATGGCGACGATCGAGTCGCTGAGGGTGCTCTTGCCGTCGGCCTTGGCAAGCTGGAGCCAGGCGTAGAAGAAGGAGTCGAACTCGGCGTCGGGGTAGGCGTAGCCGGCGCCGCCGGCGGCGATGGCGTTGCCGGCCGGACCGACGGTGTCGTCTTCGTCGCCGACGCGGTAGCCCTTGCCGAAGACGCGGAACTCGGAGTCGAGTCCGCAGCCGTAGCTGAACACCCAGTTGGCGATCTGGGTGGCGGCGTTCGCCGTCCAGACCTTGCCCTTGCCGAGTCCGGCGGCCTTGTCGTGATACTTGGCGGAGAGGGTGGTGCCGTTGCCGGAGCTGGGCCCGTGCGGCAGGATCTCCATCGTCTTCGACGCGGCGATGGTGTAGTAGAGCGTGACCGAGTTCTGTCCGCCGTCCTTGTCGGTGACGGTCATGGTGACGGTCTTCTCGCCGGAGCCTGAGAAGTAGAAGGTGTGGGTGCCGGAGCGCGCGTCGGTCACGTACTTGCGGGAGTCGGTGTCGGTGCCGGTTCCCTGGACGTATTCCATGCGCTGGCCTTCGCTAGTCACCCAGGTGACGGTCATGCCCTCGACGTCGGCGGCGACGTCGGAGATCGACCAGGTCTGGGACTGCGTCTCGCCGATCGTCGTCGACTGGGAGATCGGCTTGCCGTCGGCGTCGGTCGTCGCGACCGGCTGCTTGATCGACGGCGCGGCGTTGACCACGGTGAACTCGACCTCGCCGGCGTCCCAGGTCTTGCCCTCGGTGTCGGTCGCGGAAGTGCCGGAGACGGAGGCGGTGATCCTGAAGCCGGAGGAGGCGGACTCCTGGGTGCCGTCGAGGGCCTTCAGGTAGAAGGTCTGCGGCGTGGTCTGCCCGCTGGCGAACGAGACCTGTGTCTTGCTGAGCACGCAGTCGCCGTCGTCGTAGGCAGACGCGTCGCCGAGCAGCGAGACCGTCAGGTCGACGACCAGGCGGTCGGACGAGTGGGTGAAGTCCGGCGGCACGTTGAGCGAGACGTTGAAGCGGCTCTTGTCGTCGCCGGTCATCGTCTCGTCGAAGGTGCTCAGCCCGTAGGCGGAGACGATCTCGACCTTCGGGGACTCGAGGACGTTGACGTAGAACGAGAACTCCTCCGTCCAGAGCGAGCTCGCGCGCATGTCCTTGTCCTGGCAGCGGACGACGACCTCGTGGACGCCCGGGGTGGCGAAGTCGTTGCTGATGTTCTTGGTCGAGGGGTTGCCCTCCATGCTCTGCCACTCGCCGCCGGAGAACTTCCACTGCACCAGGAAGGAGTCCGAGCCCGCCGCCTCGAGGTCGAGGAGGCCGGGGTCGTCGACGTCGACGGTGAAGGTCTTCGGGATGCCGAGGGCGATCTGCTTGGACATCGTGCCGCCGGACTCCTTGACCGAGCTGCCGCCCATCGAGACGGAGCGGATCTTCGGCACGACGTTGGTGACGTTCAGCGTGCACTGCCCGGAGACGTAGGTCGCCTCCTTGGCGGCGCTGTAGGTGCTCTCGGTGCAGATCACGACCTCGAAGAGGGCGGAGCAGTTGCCGTCCAGCAGCGAGATCTCGGCGTAGCCCGTGCCGGAGTCCGTCTCGCCCGGCCCGATGTAGACGCCCTGGCTGGTCGTCGCGGTGGTGAACGCCGCCGACTTCACCTTGTTGTTGGCGTCGTCGTTGAGCGGACGCAGGAAGGCGTAGAGAGCCTTCGCGGAGTCGGACGGCTGGGAGATGTTGAAGTAGACCTTGGCGGTCTCGGTGCGCGACTCGGCGTATTGCGCCGCGCCGCGGTCGAAGGTGGCCCATGCCTTCTTGGGCGCGGTGACGTCGATCTTCGCCTTGACGGTCGCCGAGGTGCGGGTCTTCGAATTCTCGTCCTTCGGGTCGACGAGGACGATCTGGACTTCGGCGTCGTCCTTCTCGACGGTGAAGAGGACGTCGACGGTCGCCTCGCCGGACTCGGCGTCGATGCTGAGCCCGTCGGAATAGACGTGCCAGTTGGAGTCGCCGAACGCGGCGCTCTTGAGGCGCACCGTCCAGTCGGTGCGGCGGATGGCGCGGTAGCTGCCGGCGATCACGAGGTCGAGCGGATACGTCTGGCCGGCGATGGCGTCGCTGAGCTGCTCGCCGGCAGTCGGCGAGAGGATCACCGGCTTGACCGGGGAGATCGAGAGGTTGCCGGACTTGGCTTCGCCGGTGTAGTCGCCCGCGCCTGCGCCGGAGAGCACCGGGGTGAACTGCACCTTGCCGGCGAGGTCCTCGGTCTGGTCGAGCGCGTAGACGTAGAGATACTTCTCGGTCTCGCCGGCGCTGAAGGTCACTTCCAGTTTGCGGTCAAGCCACGGGAGCTCGGCGGCGTCGGCGGATTCGGAGATGCCGATGCGGCGGTCGTCCTCGTCTGACGGGCAGACGTCGACGCTCGGGGTGATCGTCATCTTGACCTCGGCCGTCGGGGACTGTCCGTTGAGGGTGAGCCTCATGACCGCGACGTAGTCCTTGTAGTTCGTCGGGCAGGCGACCTGGGCGATCGCGCTCGCCATCGAGCGGTCGAGGATCTCGATCGCCGCGTAGGGCGCCGGCGGGGTGATGACCTCGATCGGACGCTCCACCCAGTTCTCGACGAGAAAGCCGAGGTCGTCGCAGACGAGGTTCTTCGACGAGCTCATGCGGACGACGGTATTGCCGATGGCGACGCCCTTGAGGCGGAAGGTCTTGGTCGGGTCGGCGTTCGCCGCGAAGGAAATCGGCAGCACGTGGCGCGTCACCGTCTTCGAAGTGGTCGTCGTGCCGTCAGAAACCTGGTAGGTGTCAGTCACCTCCTCGGCGCCGTCTGAGGTGAGCGGCGCGGCGATGGACTCGTCGTCGACCCAGACATACATGGTGAGGGCGGTCTCCGGGGTGCCGTTGACGACAACGGACGGGAGGGTGCTGGAGGTGGTGGTCAGTCCGTTGTGGATGCGGCGCCAGGTGCCGGTCTCGGTGGCGGTCGCCGCCGGCTCGATGTAGCTGGTGTCGAAGTCCACCGTCTTGACGTAGAGCCCCATGCCGACGCCGCTGACGCTCTTGCTCTGCGGCTCGCCCGGCACCGGGTCCATGGACGCCTCGGAGGTCGTGTAGTGGAATACCGCCTCATCGCCGTCGTCGTTGACGATCTCCCAGAAGGTCGAGTTGCCGAGCATGTAGTCGGCGGAGGTCGTGGAGCCGGCCGCCTTGCCGTCCGCCGTCATCAGCTGCGCCGGCATCGCCAGGTCGCCGGACTTGACCGTGTACTGGAAGTAGAAGTCGGTGTAGGTCGCCGCCGGCGTCGCCGGCGCAGCCGTCGCGATGTAGTCGGCGTAGACTGGCCGGCCGCCGAACATCAGCCCGATCTGCATCGGATACAGAGTCTGCATGGACGGGCCGAGCGCGGAGTAGGCCGCCGTCGGCATCATCCGCCACGGCTTGGGATTCGACGTCCTCGTCGGGTCGTTATAGTTCGAGTTCGCCATCCGGACGCGGATGACGGCCTTCTGGCCGATGGTCAGCGGCGACGCCTCGGTCGGGACCATGCCGCCGTAGGCGCTGTCGCTGACGAGGTCGATGGAGTAGATGGAGCCGTCCGCCGCCTCGGCGGACGCCGCCAGGCCGGCGAGCGCAAGCGCGGCGACGGCGCGCCTGGCGGACGTGACAACGTTCTTCATGGTCTTGGTGATGGTGGTCATGGTTTCCTCACTGTTCGACGTTCTTGGCTGGCTGTGCGTTCTTCTGCTTGACGTTGGGCGGGACTATGCGGGCCCGCACGTAGCGGAGCATCTCGCGCTGGGCGTCGTCGTAGCGTGCGTTGAGCCGCTCGAGCTCGGCGGAGAGCGCCTTCCACTCGGCGTTCGCCGCCAGCGCGGCGGCGTCGCCGCCGGCGGCCTCCTCCAGCTCGCGCATCTTCGCGATGACGCCGGCGCGCTCCGCGACGACGGCCTCGCGCGCCTTGCGGCGCTCGGTCAGCCCCCCGCGGAACTCCGGGTCCTTCATGTAGCTCTCCGGCACGTACGGCGGCGGCGCGGCGTCCGCCGCGTCCTGGCCGTCGTCGCGCGAGCAGCCGCCCGCCAGCAGCGCCGCGCACAGCGCCAGCGCCAGCGCGAAGCCGGCTGCGTTCGTTCTCGTCTTGCTCATCGGACGAATGATATCATCTTTCTCGTTCGTTTTCAATCGCACACCCCCAGTCGTCAGTAGGTCAGCAGGTCGGACGCCTTAAGCGTCGAAACGCCGGCGGGCGAGATGTCCTCGTTCAGGTTCCAGCGCGTCCACGGCTTCGTCGACTCGCCGGAATACTTCCACCAGCCCCACTCCCACGCCGGCGACTGCCGCGAGAACGGGTCCGTCACCTCGATCCGCGAGGCGAACGGCGCCGTCGCGTCCGTCGCCGGACGGAACGAGCCGCTGTCGAACACGAAGTAGCGCATCGGACGGAACACGCCCTTCAGGTCGCCGATGCAGAGCTGCATCTCGACCTTGAACGTCACCGAAGTCCATACCCCGGAGAACGTGTCCGACTGCTCGTTGCCAAGCCCCTGCAGGCGCTTCGGCGGATACGCCTCGCCGCTGACGGTGTTGGTGAGCATCAGCCAGACCGTGGTCAGGACGTTGGTGTGCGACGGCATCGAGTAGCCCTCGTAGCGCGGGTCGTCCTTCCACGGGTTCTCGCGGACTTCCGTGATGTTGATCGTGCCGAGCGCCGAGCCGCCGCCCTTCTCGCCCATGCCGCCCCAGAGCTCCCAGCCGCCCTCGGTCGGGTCGAGGTCGAACCAGTAGAGGCCCTTCAGGCCGATGTCCTCGTCCATCGACCCGTCGCTGCCGCGATACTTGGCGGTCTTGATCGTGTCGCCCTTGAAGGTGTCCGCATTGTCCTCCAGCCACTTCAGGATCGCGGAACGATACGCGCCGACGCCCTCGAGATACGGCTCTATCGCCGGGTCGACGACGGCGGACGCGGTGACGCGGACGTCGTTGGTCAACTCGGGGAAGGTCAGCGTG
This sequence comes from uncultured Muribaculaceae bacterium, assembly GCA_963606275.1. Taxonomy (GTDB): domain Bacteria; phylum Verrucomicrobiota; class Kiritimatiellia; order RFP12; family UBA1067; genus UBA1067. Next base: position 10,301 of record CAVCXQ010000003.1, read on the forward strand.
TAGTAGCTCTTGCCGCCCTTCGCGACCGGGCCGGAGACGGTCGTCGCCGTCGTCGCCGGCACGACGGACGGCGTGCCGAGCCGATACCAGCGGTCGACTTCGTAGACGACGTTCGTCGACTTGCCGCTCTCGACCGAGAAGGACGTCGCGGTGTTGGTGACGCCGCCGACCACCTGGCGGAGGTGCGCGCCGCTCACGACCGCGTCCACCCAGCAGAAGCCGCTGTTCGGGCGCGTGAACCAGTCGGGGTCGATGACCTGCCCCTCGTTGATCGCGCCAGGCGTCCGCCCCAGCGGATACGCCCAGTCCTCGTGGGCGTGGCCGTTGCTGTTGGTGACGCCGATCGTGCAGCCGACGTAGTTGGTGGAGTCCGCCGCGCTCCAGACCCAGCCGCCGGTGGTGCTCTCGTTCAGGACGCGCACCAGGTTGGTGCCGTCGTACATGTAGGAGAAGATGTAGCTTCCGAAGGTGTTGTTGCCCTGGGCGACGACGCGGTGCTCGACGATTCCGCTCGGGCGCACCAGCTCGAAGCCGAACGGGTAGTTCCAGTGGAGGACGCCCTCCGAGACCGATCCGTTCGTCGGCGAGATCGCCGACCAGGTGGCGTCCGCGCCGGCGAGGCGCGTCTTCGGGCCCTGCACGAGGTAGAACGAGTAGCGGTTCACCGGGTCGAGGTTCTTCACGCCGGGGCAACCCTGGCCGAGGCGCACCACCGGGCCGAGGTTGTTCCCGGTGATGTCGTAGAGCCGCAGCACCCAGTTGGTCATGCTCACCCCGGCAGGCACCGCCAGCTCCACCCACTGGTCGACGTCGCTCTCCGAGCGCAGCCGCTCCACGTAGTTGACCTCGTTGATCCACGCGCGGCCGGGCGCGATCGTCTCCAGCACCGTGAACGCCGAGAACGTCGCGCCGCCCTTCGCGTTCGGGTCGTCGAAGCCGTCGTTCCAGGACGGCATCGACCACTCGCTCGCCGACATCGCCTGCGTGAACTGCTCGCCGCTCCGGTCGTAGAACGTCGCCACCATCTGGTACTGCACCACCCCGTAGCCGGCCGAGCCCGGCAGCTGCGGCGGACACATCGAGCGCGTGTTCGCCACCGTCGAGCGGAACACCAGGTTCGTCCCCTCCGCCGCCTCCAGCTCCACGCTCACCGCCCCGGAGTTCGTCTTCCAGTTGTCGAAGCCCCACGGCTCCGCGGACGGATAGTACCACAGCGTCACCGACACCGGCATCGACGGGTCGTCGGTCACGATCTCGTCGGTGTCGCGCACCACCACCTCGGCCTGGAAGCCGAAGGTCTCGCCGGCGAGCGGCTGCTCCTCCGCGCTGTCGATGTCCGCTACCGCCTCCAGCCCCTTGAGCGCCGTCGCGCTGCGGAACGGCCGCACCCGGTCGCGGCGGAACGCCACGGCGAGCGGCGCCTTCTCCCAGACCGCCACGTCGTCGATCGCGACGCGCAGCGGCGGATCGTAGACCGGCGTCTCCGTGCCGTCGACCTGCGAGTCGGATACCCCGCTCACGCCCTTGACGCCGAGGCGCAGCGCGTAGAAGTTGCGGCTGTTGCTGAACTTCATCGTGTAGACGTCGTAGACGGAGTTGGTCACCTCGACGTCGCCGACGGCGTCCCAGTGCGTCGGCTCGCCGTTGGCGTCCACCTGGTCCGCCCCGTAGACGGTCACCACGGCGTGCGGCGACTTGCTCGTCGGGTCGCTCTTGTCGTAGAGGCGGGCGCGGAACTCCACCGAGCCGACGCAGTTGGTCGCGAAGGTCGGCGACTGGATGGACGGCTGGCGCAGCGCGTAGTGCACCGGCTCCTTGTCCGCCAGCGTGTCCACGTCCAGCGTGTTGTTGAGAAGCCCGGAAAGGCCCGTCCAGGCGTCGCGCAGGTTCGCGAACGAGCCCGGCGCCCTGTCCGCCCAGCCCGCCGTGCGGAAGTTCCATCCCGTCCAGCTCCGCGCGTCGTAGGCCGGCAGGTCCCAGGCGTAGAAGTCGACGATCTCGACCGAGCCGTAGAGCGGGTCCGCCTTGCCGGCCGAGCCGCGCGCGGTCGAGACCACCGACCTGTCGAGGACGAGCCTGAACGCTCCGCAGGACGGCGCCCGGACCGCCAGCGGCACGGTCTTGTGTCCGGACGTCGGCGACGCCCCGTCGCCGGTGAACCGCAGCGTCTCCAGCGTCGTCCAGTTGGCGCTGTCGGACGCCGCCTCCGTCCAGCTCCGGCAGCTGTTGGCGAATTCGCGCGGAGAGGCGTTCGTCGCGAACTGCAGGTGGAGGACGGCGTTCTCGTCGGCGTTGCGCCAGGAGAAGCCGACGAGGCCGAGGCCGTTGAGCGCCGGGGTGCGCAGGGCGACGGACTGCGAGGAGTCGGACGCCCTCGCCGGCTGGAGGCGGACGGCCCGCCTGTCGCCTTCGCCCGGCACCAGCCACGCCTGCGTGTAGACGAACTCGTTGGTGAGGCCAAGCGTGTCCGAGGAGAAGCCCGTCGTCGTCTGCGCCGCCCACTGGGTCAGCTCGACCTCCCTGATCACCACGTCGATGCGCTCGTCGTCCTGCGTCCCGCCCACGCGGAAGCGGACGTCGCACTTGTCCGTCGTCTGCACCACGGTCTTGAACGTCTGGTCTGCGAAGCTCGTCACCTCGTTGGTCGCGATCGGCGTCCAGGCATTCTCCCCGCGCGGCGACGTCTCCATGATGATCTTCTGCGAGATGTCCGTCACCGCCTGCATTCCCCAATCGCTGCTCAAGTGCCCGGTCAGCGCCTCGGTGCGCCCGGACTTCAGGATCCATTCGTCCATGTCGCTGCGATTCTCGAAATCGTCGGCGTTGAACGTCACGATCGCGGTGGAGTATGCCTTGAACTCGTTGTCGCCGGGATAGACGATGGCCGTGACCTCGTCGGCGCCGGTGGGGGTCCTCGGCGCGGCGGACGAGATCGGGTCGACGAACACGCCGGGGCAGTTGCGCGCCAGGACGCCGTAGGTGCCGGCGGTCAGCGGAGAGTCCGCGTCCACGTAGGCGATGCACTTGAAGCTCTTGCCCGTCACGTTCGCCCGGTAGCCGCCGGAGTTGGGATTCGCCATCCCGTCGAAGAGCCCGCAGATGATCCTGGTCTTCGAGCCGAGCGGAATGCCGTCCGGCTCGACGGAGATGAACGCCGCGCCGAGCGGCATCTGGCCGCTGCAGACGAGGTAAGACGCGCAATTGGCCACGATGTTGGTGCCGAGCAGCGTCGGCTTGATGACGCGCCCGTCCCGCGACCACTTGTAGAGCGCCAGCTTCAGGTCGTTCGTCGTCATGCCGCGCGAGATCCGGAACTCGTAGCCGCCCTTCTCCGGATGCAAGTAGCCGACGAGCGAGACCGACCCGTCGCCGTCGAACGACGCCTCCCCGCTCTCCGTCATCGCCAGCTGCGTCAGCAGCGTGAAGCGCGTCTGCTGCACCGCCCGCTGGTAGCCGCCTTCCGTCGGGACCACGATGCCGTCGAAGTAGGAGAAGTTCTCGAACTCGTTGTATTGCGCCAGGCGCGCCGTCATCTCCACCGTGTCGAGTCCGTCCGGCGCGGACGCCGCGCTCTCGAACGAGAACACGCCCGCCCCGCGCCCCTGCAGCTGCAGGGCCGTCTCGTCGTTAAGCCCTTCTTTCGTCTCCTCCGACCAGCGCCCGTAGGTCCACATCGCGTTCTGCGGCGTCCAGCCGCGCATCGTGCTGGTGCGCGTGTCGCCGTTCGTGCTGCACGTCCAGGAGTTGGCGAACGGCACGTTGCGCGGATAGAACTCGCGAGAGACGACGTTCGTCGAGCCGAGCGAGAAGTCCTCCTTCCAGTTTTCGTTCGTCGCCGTCGAAAGCCCAAGCGTCGTGAAGTCGAGCGCCCGCGTCTGCGTCACCTGCGTCGTCGAGTTAGTGTCCACCGACGTGCCGACGAACAGCCCGTTGGTGCTGATGCCGCTCGACCAGAGGTTGAAGTCCTGCCGGTCGGCGCGCGCCACCAGGAGCTTGCCGGCGGAGTCGGCGGACGGCTCGTTGACCTGGAAGAGCAGGTGCCCCGTCTTCGCGTCGCACGGCGCCTTCGCCCACCCCGAGCTCCACGTCGCCAGCCCCGTCTCCGCCGGCGTCTCGGCGAGCGTCTCGGACGCCACCCAGGCGTTCGTCGAGAGCGCGTATTCCGTCGCGCCCTCCGTCTGCGGGTTGATCCCCTCGATCCGGAAGCGCAGCATCCCGTCCGCCGGCGCCGTCAAGGTCGGCACGAAGCCGCGCCAGCTGCCGGACGCCGCCAGTTCCATCTCGTTCGTCGTCGCCGGCCCGTCGTCCGTCTCCGCCGTGATGACCCGCATCCGCTCGTAGGCGCTCGCCGCCGGACGCACCCGGAAGAACCAGTCCCTGCCGCACGACGGGAGCGTCTCGCCGGACGCGAGCGAGAGGCGGTTGGTCTGCGTGTCGCCGGCGGTCTCGCTGTAAAGCCCGCCCATGCCGAGCCCCGTCCCGGAGTAGTCGAACAGCTCGTAGTAGGGGATGCTCACCGAGCTCTCGAACCAGAACTCGACGTCGCCCTCCGCCGCCGGCAGGTCGAGCGGCTCGAACGCCTTGAGCCCGCCCGCGCCGTCGGACGTCAGCAGCGACTGCTTCCACTCGCCGACCTTCTGGTCGAGATAGCGCCAGCGGTAGTTGAGCCGCGAGACGGACACGAAGGCGTTGGGGTCGACGGACGCCGCGCCGCCAGTCCAGGCCTCGACCTTCGCGCGCCCGTAGACTTTCTCGCCCGCGCCGGGGAACGGCACGGACATCGCGCCGGCGCTCCCGGCCGCCCCGCCGTCCATCCGCTCCGCGTCGAACTCGCCGAACGGCACCACGTCCGCCGTCATCTTCGGACGCGACACCACGATGTTGTCCGCAAGAATCAGGCCGCCAAGGTCGGGGTCTTTCTCGAAGTTCGAATCGATAGAAACACGGCGGATGCGGATGCTGCACGGCGCCCGCTCGTTAACCGGCGCGGCGATGCGGTAAAAATGCCTGTCGTCGTCGCCGACGTCGGCGTTCAGGTCGACGCGGTCGATGTCGTCGCGGACGAGCGAAAGCCCGGCGTCGCCGTCGCACTTCAGCACCACCAGCTTCACCGGCGTCCAGTCCGCCTCGTCCGTCTTCACCTCCACCGCCAGCGAGTAGCTTGTGCTGGCGACTGTCACCGGATTGAGGTTCACCGCGTCGAAGTAGACCGTCCCCACGCCGTTCGTGAACCGCTGCGAGCGCACCTCCGCGTTCACCACGTTGCGGAACACGATGTTGCCGACCTCGCGCAAGTCCGCCGACGCAAGCTTTGGGCTATTGCCGTAGACCGAGATCTGCCGCGCCGTCGCCGAGAACGGCAGGGCGCAGCGTCCGCCAAGTCCGTCCGTCGCCGTCGTGTATGGCGAGCCGATCAGGACGTCGCTCATGCTCCAAATCGTGTTAGTCTCGGACGAATCGACCTCGGAGAACACGAGGTCGTGGTTGACGCCGTCGCGATACGTCCCGTTCGCCGTGCCGGCGGAATGCGTCCCCGAATGAACCCAGAACGTCGTGTAGGTCGTCCATTTGGCAGGGAAGGTCCTTGTCTGCACCCGCCGCCCCTGCCAGTAGCCCTGGTCGGTGACGGCGTGGCCGTCGACGGTGTCGTCGTTCATCAGCAGCACGCGGCCGGACAAGGTCAGCGTCGCCGCGTCGCCCTGCAGGTCGTCGTAGGACGTCGCGGACGCCAGGATCTGGAAGTCCAGCGACGCCGTGAGCGGCTCGTAGATTCCGTCGTCCTCGAAGTCGAACGTCACGCGATAGCACCCCGCCGCCGTCGGCATCCCCGACAGCGCCGTCTCCGGGTCGGAGAGGTCGACGAACGTCTGCCGCACCGTCCGCCCGCTCGAAG
>CAVCXQ010000003.1:16464-17820 GCA_963606275.1 uncultured Muribaculaceae bacterium
ATATATCTCGTCTTCGGACGTGAACATCGCGCACTTCAAGAGCGAACCCGCCGTCCCGTCGTAGACGAAGCCAAGCAGACCACCATCCGTGCCGGTGACGTCCGCCATGGTCTTGGTTTCGCTGCCGCCACTCCACAGCCAGCGCGCGGACGTCTTAGACTCCAGGCGCATCGCCCAGCCCGTCGTCAGCCAGCCATCCTTCTCGCCGACGAGATCAGCGTTCTGCGAGGTCTTGCCCCAGAAGAACTTCGCGCCGCTCACGTAGCCGGGCGCATGAACCCAGCCGTAGAACGAGAAGCCGCTGGCGAAGTTCGGCAGCTTCGCCGAGTCGGCGACGGTCAGGCTGCCGCCGGACACGAGAGCCGTCGACCCGATGCGCCCGCCCGTCGTCGCCTTCACCGAAGCCCCAGATTCCAGCGTCGCCGTCAGCCCGTTGCCGGACGCGTCCGCCAGGATGTCGGACGCCGCAGTGCCAGAAAAGTGCCACACGCCCGCGAACGCCCGCCACACTTCCTCCGAAGAATACGCCGGCGCCTCCTGTCCGTCCGCCAGGTGCCACCACATCTTGACCTCCGTCGCCGCCGTCAGCGACGGCATCCGCACCCAGACGAGCGACTCGCCGGTCGTGTCCCAGACGTCGACCTCGTGCGGATACCGCTTCGTGCCGTCCGCCGAGGTGAAGGCGATGTCCCGCCCCGTCGCGCCCGCCCGCGAGTAGAGGAAGCCGGGGACTGTCCCCTCCGAGATCCTCACCAGAATCGGGAAGTCGGTCAGCGTCTCGCTCGTCAGGTCGGAGACGGACATCGTCACGTGGTCGGTGAACGCCGTCGCCGGGTCGGCCCAGACGCTGAACTGCTCGATCGCCTCCGCCCCGTCGTAGTCGTCCGTCTCCTCGACGGCGGCGTGGAGGTAGTATGTGCCGACGGCGGTCGGACGCTTCCCGGCCGTCCAGGCATCGTATTCTGTATTCCAAGGGCCGGTCTCCGACTCGCTCCAGGTATACTTCACCGCGCCGAACCGCGCCGTGCAGGACGGCATGCTCGCCGCCTGCCCGACGATCCAGCTCTCGATCTTCAGTCCGGAAATCGCGTTCGACGCCTTGGCGATCGTCATCGTCACCTCGACGGGATCCGTCCCGCCGTCCGTCCAGGTGAAGCCGCTCGCGACCAGCTCCGGCTTGAGCGTCGCCGTCGCCACGTATGTGCCGGCGGCGGTGGCGCGCCACGTGCCGGTAATGGTGTAGGCGGTGTTCTCGGATATCGACACGTGCTCAGTGCCGTCGTAGGTGAACGCGCACGTCTCCGCCGGCTTCTCCGGGTTCTCGTAGACTGCGGAGATGCGGACGATTACGACGCC
>CAVCXQ010000004.1:0-15273 GCA_963606275.1 uncultured Muribaculaceae bacterium
GGGCCCGTGCGTGATCGAGTCGCGCGAGATGGCGCTCGACCTCGCGAAGCGGCTCTCGGCGCTCGCGGGCAAGCTGAAGGCGCCGTTCGTCTTCAAGGCCAGCTTCGACAAGGCCAACCGCACCAGCGTGGACTCGTTCCGCGGGCCCGGCATCGACAAGGGCCTCGAGGTCCTCGCCGAGGTGCGCGAGCGGTTCGGCGTCCCGGTGCTCACCGACGTGCACGAGCCGTGGCAGTGCGCCGTCGCCGCGCAGGTCTGCGACGTCCTCCAGATCCCCGCCTTCCTCGCGCGGCAGACCGACCTCGTGGTCGCCGCCGGCGAGACCGGCGCGGTCGTCAACGTCAAGAAGGGGCAGTTCATGGCCCCGGAGGACATGGCCCAGGTCGTGCGCAAGATCGAGTCCACCGGCAACCGGCGCATCGTCCTCTGCGAGCGCGGCAGCTCGTTCGGCTACCGCAACCTCGTCGCCGACATGCGCTCGCTCGTGATCATGCGCGAGCTCGGGTGCCCGGTGGTGATGGACGCGACGCACGCGGTGCAGCGCCCCGGCGGGCTGGGCACCGGCTCCGGCGGCGACGGGAAATACGCGCCGGTGCTGGCGCGCGCGGCGGTCGCCGCCGGCGTCGACGGCGTCTTCATGGAGACGCACCTAAACCCGAAGAAGGCGAAGAGCGACGCGGCGAACGCGATCCGCTTCGCCGACGTCGAGGCGCTGTGGAAGAAGCTGCTGGCGATCCACGAGGTCGTCGGGGCGTAGAGGAATGATCGGAGGACATCAGGTGAGCGACTTGGTGATGGACGCGATGAAGGCGATGGCGGAGGAGCGGTCGGCGGCCGCCCCCGACCTGGAGGCGACCGGCCTCGTGAAGGCCTACGGCGACAGGACGGTGGTCGGCGGCATGAACGTCCGCTGCTCTCGCGGCGAGATCGTCGGCATCCTCGGCCCGAACGGCGCCGGGAAGACGACGACGTTCTACATGATCGTCGGGCTGGTGAAGCCGGACGCCGGGCGCGTCGTCCTGCGCGGCGAGGACGTCACGCGACTTCCGATGTACATGCGCGCCCGCAAGGGCCTCGGCTACCTCGCGCAGGAGCCGAGCGTGTTCCGCAAGCTCTCGGTATGGAACAACGTGATGGCGATCCTGGAGACGCTGCCGCTCTCGCGCAAGGAGCGCGCGGCGCGCGCGGAGGAGCTGCTCTCGCCGTTCGACCTGATGAAGGTCGCGAAGCAGCCGGCCTACACGCTCTCCGGCGGCGAGCGGCGCAAGCTCGAGATCGCGCGCGCCCTCGTGCGCGACCCGGCGGTGCTGATGCTCGACGAGCCGTTCGCCGGCGTCGACCCGCTCAGCGTCAACGAGATCCAGGACATCGTGCGGCGTCTCGCGGCCAAGGGCCTCGGGGTGATCATCACCGACCACAACGTGCGCGAGACGCTGTCCGTCGTGAACAGGGCCTACCTCGTCTACGACGGGCGGCTGCTGCGCGAGGGCACCAGCGACGACCTGGTGTCCGACCCCGAGGTGCGCGAGAAGTACCTCGGCGAGAACTTCAGGATGTAGGAAGGATTCAGTCAAGGCCGGAATGCGGCAACAACGAAAGGAGAAAAGAAGATGAGCATAGAGGTCACGATGAGGCACAGCGACGTGCGCATTGAGGCGCTGAAGGACTACGCGGAGCGCCGGATGGCGCAGCTCAAGGAGCGTTTCCCGAAGGTGACGAAGGTCGCGCTGGTGATCGACGTCGACATCAAGAGGCACATGTACACGGCGGAAGTCGTGGCGAACCGCCTCGGCGAGACGGCCGTCGGGGCCAAGGAGTTCTCCGCGAGCGGCAAGAGCGTGATCGACGCGGCGGCCGCGCGCGCGGAGCGCCAGCTGCTGAGGATGCGCGTCAAGGCGCGCAAGGGAGCCGTGCGCGAGCAGCGCGCGGCGTCCGCGAAGAACTAGCGGAGGCGCGGAGCGGACGTGAAGAGCCTCCCCACCAGGGCGAGCGCGCGCGGAAGGCGCGTCACGGCGGCGGACTTCCTGGAAGCCGGCCGGGACGAGCTCTCGCTGTCGCTTGCGGCGGGGAGGCGGAACCTCGACCGCGTGGTGGAGGAGCCGATCGCGAACCGCCCGGGGCTGGCGCTCACCGGCTTCTACGAGCACTTCGCGTGGAAGCGCCTGCAGCTGGTGGGCAACGCCGAGATGGCGTACCTGGACTCGCTGCCCGCCGACGTCCGGCGCGCGCGCTTCCAGGCGCTCGTCGACCGCGGGGCGTTCTGCTACGTGTTCACCAACGGGCGGACGCCCGGCGCCGCCGAGCGCGAGGTCGCGGAGTCCTCCGGGGCGGTGCTGCTGACCTCGAAGATGCTGACGCGCCGCTTCGTGCACGACAGCGCGTTCGTCTTCGAGCGGCTGTGCGCCCCGTCGACGACGGTCTACGGGACGATGGTGGAGGTGTGCGGGCTGGGGGTGCTCTTCGAGGGCGACCCCGGCCTGGGCAAGTCGGAGACGGCGCTCGGGCTCGTCAAGCGCGGGCACGCGCTCGTCGCCGACGACCTCACCTGCGTCCGCCGCGAGATCGCCAACAGCCAGCTCTTCGGGTCGGCGTCGGAGGCGACGGCCGGCTACATGGAGATCCGCGGCATCGGCATCATGCACGTGCCGAGCCTCTTCGGGGTGCAGGCCGTGCGCGGCGAGAAGCAGCTCGACCTGGTGATCACCTTCAAGCGCCTCGAGGACGTCGTCGGCCAGGTCGACCGCATCGGCCAGACCCGCCGGGTGCGGACGATCCTCGGGGTGGAGGTGCCGAACGTGCTCATACCGGTCTCGGAGGGACGGGACCTGGTGAACCTGGTGGAGACCGCCGCCATGCAGCAGAAGCTGCTGCAGTCCGGCGGCGACCCGGTCGGCGACCTGTCGGAGCGCCTGCGCCGGCGCGCGGAGAGCGCGGAGGCGGCGAGGCCTTTCAAGGACTTAACGAGCAAGAGCAAGGGAAGGGGGAAGTGATGGCAGACAAGGTAACGCGCGAGTTCACGCTGAAGAACCGCTACGGGATGCACGTGCGCCCGGCGGGGCTGTTCGCGAAGACCGCCAGCCGCTACGCGGCCGACGTCGAGGTCGAGAAGGACGGCAACGTCGTCTCGGGCAAGTCGATCATGGCGCTGATGACGCTGGAGGCCGTCTGCGGGTCCGTCCTGAAGGTGACCGCGTCCGGCCCGGACGCCGAGGCCGTCATGGACGAGCTCGAGGCGCTGGTCGACCGCAAGTTCGACATTCCGGACGAGCAGTAGGCGACGATGGCCGGCAACCCGGAGATGCGGACGCTGACGGGGCTGGCGACGGCCCGCGGCTACGCGCTGGGCCCCGCGTTCGTGTATCGCGGGGACGGCGACCTGCCCGTCCCCGAGTACCTGGTCGAGCCGGGGCGCGAGGGCGACGAGCTCCTGCGCCTCCGGCGCGCCCTCTTCGAGGCCCGCCGCGACATCGAGGGGCTGTCCTCCGTGCTCAAGGCGCGCGCCGGCGAGTCCGAGGCCCGCGTCTTCGACTGCCACCTGATGCTGCTCGACGACCCGTCGCTCGTCGGCGAGGCCGAGCGGCTCGTCCGCGACGAGCGCCTAAACGCCGAGGCCGCCGTGCGCCGCTCCGCCGACAAGGCGCGCGCCGTCTTCGACCGGATGAACGACCCCTACTTCCGCGAGCGCGTCCGCGACCTCGACGACGTCGAGCGCCGCGTGCTCAAGGGGCTCCTGGGCTTCGCCGCCGACCCGTGCCTGGAGCTGAAGGTGCCGTCCGTCATCGTCGCGGACGACCTGGCGCCGTCCGAGACCGTGCGCCTTCCGCGCGAGCTGGTCCTCGGCTTCGCGACGGACGGCGGCTCGACGACGAGCCACGTCGCGCTGCTCGCTAGGGCGATGGGAATCCCCGCGGTGACGGGCCTCGGCGACGTCACCTCCGTCGTCCGCGCCGGCGACACCGTCCTCCTGGACGGCACCATCGGCGAGGTGACGGTGCGACCCGACGCGCGGACTGCGCTCGCGTTTCGCGACCTCGTCGAGCGCCAGCACGAGATCTCCGAGGAGGTGGGCTCGAGCGCACCCGCCGGGACGCTGAAGGGCGGCGGCGAGGTCCTGCTCTGCGCGAACCTCCACCCCGGAGCGCCCCTCGAAGGAGTGCGCGAGCTCGGCGCCCGCGGCGTCGGGCTCTACCGCAGCGAATACCTCTGGCTCAACGAGGAGGGCGAGCCGTCCGAGGACGAGCAGTACGCCGCCTACCGCGACGTCGCGCGCTTCGCCAGGACGCTCGCGCCGGACGGGCGCGTCACCATCCGCGCCCTCGACATCGGCGGGGACAAGATGGTGCGCGGCATCTCCGGCGGCGCGGCCTCCGCCAGGCGAGAGCCAAACCCGTTCCTCGGCAACCGCTCCATACGCTACCTCCTCTCGCACCGCGACGTGATGCGGACGCAGCTCCGCGCCGTCCTCAGGGCGTCCGCCGAGGGCAACGTCTCCCTGATGTATCCGATGATCTCGTGCGTGGAGGAGCTCGCGGAGTCAGCGAAGGCCCTCGCGGAGGCGAAGGCGTCGCTGGACGCCGAGGGGCTCGCCTACGACCGCGCGATGCCGGTCGGCGCGATGGTCGAGGTGCCGTCGGCGGCGATCAACGCGGACGCCCTGGCGCGGCACGTGGACTTCTTCTCGATCGGCACGAACGACCTCGTTCAGTACACGATGGCGGCCGACCGCGGCAACGACGCGGTGGCGCACCTCTACCAGCCGACGAACCCGGCGATCCTCTGGCTGATGCGCAACGTCGTCAAGGCGGCGCGCGCCCGCGGCATCAAGGTGGGCGTGTGCGGCGAGAGCGCGTCCGACCCGATCGTCGGCATCCTCTGGGCGGCGATGGGCATCGACTCGCTCTCGATGTCCGCGACCTACGTCCCGGTCATCGCGAAGCTCCTCTCGCGGCTCACCCGCGCCGACCTGGACGAATACGCGAAGGTGGCGGAGTCGGTCGGCGACGACGCGACCGGGCGGCAGGTGTTCGACGCCTGCCGCGCATGGATGGAGTCCCGCATCCCCGACCTGGACAACATCGTCCTCTGAGACGGCGAGGGACGGCGCAAGGCGACTTGAACAACGAAAGGAAGGTCAGCACAATGAAGGCAGCGAAAAAGACGGTGATAGTCAACGCGCACGTGGTGTCGCCGGGCGTGGACTTGGAGAAAGCGACAGTCGTCCTCGAGGGCGGGAGGATCGCCCGCGTCACCGAGAGGCCGGTCGCCGCCAAGCCGTCCGCCGACGTCACCGTCGTCGACGTGCGCGGGCAGTATCTCATGCCCGGCTTCATCGACGTCCACACCCACGGGGCCGCGACGTTCGACTTCTGCGACGCCGACCCGCAGGCCATATTCGAGCTGGCCAAGGCCAAGCTCGCCGAGGGCGTGACGACCTTCCTGCCGACGACGCTCACCGTGTCGCACGAGGAGCTCATGCGCTCCGCCGCGAACGCGAAGGCCTACGCGGACGCCGGCCAGCCATACGCGAAGGTCCCCGGCATCCACCTCGAGGGCCCGTTCATCAACGTCAAGTGCTGCGGCGCCCAGAACCCGAAGTTCGTCCGAAGGCCGGACGTGAAGGAGCTCAAGGAGATCTCGGCGGTCTACCCGGTGCGGCAGATCTCCTACGCCGTCGAGGCGGAGGGCGGCGCGGCGTTCGCGGCGGCCTGCTTCAAGATGGGCGTCGTGCCGAGCTGCGGGCACACCGCCGCGAAGATGAAGGACCTCGAGGCCGCCTACCGCAAGGGGCTCCGCCACATGACCCACTTCTGCAACCAGATGACCCCGCTCCACCACCGCGAGATCGGCATGGTCGGCGCCGGCTTCCTCATCGACGACCTCGAGACCGAGGTCATCTGCGACCGCATCCACCTCTGCGACGACATGCTTCGCCTCGTGTTCACCCGCCGCTCGCTCGCGCACGTGCAGATGATCACCGACTCGCTGCGCTGCTCGCACTGCAAGGACGGCTACTCCTTCAAGATGGGCGGCGTCGACGTCCTGCTCAAGAACGGAGAGGCGCGCCTCGTAGAGGGCGGCAACCTCGCCGGCTCGACGCTCTGGATGGGCAACGGACTGAAGAACGTCCACGACGTCACCGGCATCCCGCTCATGGACCTCGTGCGCACGACCTCCTGGAACCAGGCGATAGAGCAGGGCTGGGGCGACTCGCTCGGCAAGGTCGAGAAGGGCTACGTCGCCGACCTCGTGGTTGTCAACCCGCGCACCTGGAGGCCGTCGGCCGTCTTCGTTGACGGCGAACAGCGCATTTGATACAATACGCACCAATGCGATTTGGAGGGATGGCTGAGTGGCTGAAGGCAGCGGTTTGCTAAATCGTCGTACGGTCTAATCTCCGTACCGGGGGTTCAAATCCCCCTCCCTCCGCCAATTTGACACCGCAGGCATTGCCGAGACCAGCAGTAAGGAGTTCCAAAATGGTCGATTCCATAAGAGACGACGGCGGAGCGAAGTCCGTCAACCTGACGCTGGCGGCTGTCGCCGGCGTCGTCACCGCCGCGGCGATCCTGCTGTGGGGCGTTCCGGGCCTCGACCCGTCGATGTGGCAGCTGGCGGCGGTGGCCGCCGGGCTGCGCCCGCCGCAGGCGATTTTCCCGGGGCTGTGGCGCTTCGTCGCCGGATGGACGTTCTCCGCGTTCGGCGTGGACGGCGCGGTGCGCGTGCTGACCGTCGCCGGCGCGGCGGTCGGCGGCGTCCTCTCCGCGCTGGTGTACCTGACCGTCCGCCAGGCGCTCGCCCTGCTGGTGCGCACGTGGCGCGGGTATCCGGCGTGGCGTCTGCGGATCGCCCCGTTCTTCTCCTTCCTGGCGGCGGTGCTGGTCGGCACCAGCGACCCGTTCACGCGCATCGCCCGCGTTCTATCGCCCGACCTGATGCTGTTCGCCGGCGCGGTGGCCAGCGCCTACCTCGCGCTTCGCTGGTTCGTCGCCGGCAGCCGCTGGCGCCTCTTCCCGCTGGTGGCGGTCATGGGCGCGATGTCGGCGGAGACGCCGTTCGGCTTCGTGCTCCCCGTCGTGTTCGTCTGCGCCTACGTCGCCGTCTGGCGCGGCATCATGGACGGCAACCTGCCGCGCCCGGAGACCCTGCCGTCGCCCTCGGAGCTGCCGAAGTGGCGGATGTTCTTCCTGTTCCTCGGCTCGCTCGGCGCCGTCGCCTACGCCAACGGAGCGAACTTCGTGCTGCTCGGCGGCGAGACCGCCAACGGATGGGGCGCGCACGACGTCTACTTCCGCTACGCCACCGGCTACTGGCGCGCCTTCGCCGGCTCGGCGGGCATCGTCGGCTGGACGCTCGGCATGGTCTTCGGCGTCCTGCCGCTCGTCCTCGCCCTCGGGCTCTTCCCGCGCGTCGCGCGCGACGACCGCCCGATGCCGTTCAACCTCGGCGTCCTCCTCTTCCTCGTCGCCGCGCTCGCCGTCCTGCAGACCGGCGCCTTCCCGGCGGCGCGGTTCTGGACGTTCTCCAAGGAGGTCTCGCTGGTCCACAGCGGCTTCCTCCTGGCCTGCTTCGCCGCCTGCTCGCTCGTCGCCCTCTCGCTCGCCGGCGCGGCGTTCGCCTTCGAATGCCAGCGCACCTACCTCGGCGACGACGAGCAGCGACCCGGCCTCGCCCTGCGCCTGCTCGTGCCGGCCATCGCCGTCGCCGTCGCCGTCCTCTCGTTTCGCAGCGTCCCCAAGCCGGTCGAGACCGAAATGCAGCGCATCGTCGACGACACCGTCCGCGAGACCGTCGAGGAATGCGGCGACGCGAAGTTCATCTTCACCGACGGGCACTTCGACGCCGCCCTGGAGCTCGCCGCCAAGGCGCGCGGCAAGACGCTCCACGCGCTGAACATGATGTCCAGCTCCACTCCGTGGGAGCGCTACGTCCGCAGCCGTCCGTTTGGCAGCGACGACGACGACCGCCGCAACGCCGAGATGGGCGTCCCCGCGCTGCTGCGCGTCTGGGCCGGCGAGAAGCCGCACGGCATGGACGAGGCCGCGATCCAGCTCGGCTTCGAGTTCTGGAAGCGCGAGCGCAAGCCACTGCCGACCGTCTCCGGCCTCGTCGCCCGAGAGGGGATGCCGGCGGACGCCGCCGCCGCCGGCGCAGAGCGCGCCAAGGCGATCGCCAGGCGCATCATCGAGGTGGAGAAGACGGCGGCGGACGCCGACCCGTCGCCCGCCCTGGCGTCCGCGCTCTCCGCCGCCAACTGGCGCATCTCGCGCCTGGCGCGCCTCCGCGAGGACGACGACGTCGCCGACGAGCTCGACCGCTCCAACACCGCGCTCAAGAGGATGCTCACCGCGCTCGAATACGAGCGCCTGCGCACCTTCATGCAGATGACGCCGCGCGAGGGCCTGGAGCTCGCGCTCCGCCGCGCCGACTTCGTCGAGGCCCGCCGATACGCCGCGTCCGTCCTCCGCGCCGACGAGGACAGCACGGAGGCCAACTTCGCCATGGGGATGAGCGAGCTGAAGGCGGGGCGCCTCGCGGACGCCGAGCTCTACCTGAAGCGCTGCCTCAAGCGCCGCCCGGAGGAGCCGGCCGTCCTCAACAACCTCTCCATCATCTGCCGCAAGCAGCGCAAGTACGACGAGTCCGTGGACTACGCGCGCAAGGCGCTCAAGGTCCTTCCGAACTCCCCGGAGGTCAAGCAGACCCTCGCCGACGCGCTCAAGAAGGCGCCGTAGGAGAGGGTGATGCGTCGTCAGCCGTGCTGCGCGGCGAAGGCGTTCGGATTCCCGTCCGTCACCATCGGATCGGATTCTGGCCGTGCGTCGTGAGGTAGTCGTTGCACGCCTTGAAGTGCCCGCACCCGAAGAACCCTCGGCGCGCTGAGAGCGGCGACGGGTGCGCGCAGACGAGGACCAGGTTCCTCGACCGGTCGACGAAAGCGGCCTTGCGCCTGGCGGAGGCCCCCCAGAGCATGTAGACGATTCCCTCGCGACCATTGGCGAGCGCGCGCACGGCCGCGTCGGTGAACGTCTCCCATCCGCGCCCCTGGTGGGAGCCTGCCGCCGACGAGTCGCCGCCGGCGACCGTGAGCGTCGCGTTCAGCAGCAGGACTCCCTGCCGCGCCCAGTGCGTGAGGTCGCCGCCGCGCGAGAGGAAGTCGCCGCCGAATTCGGACTGGAGCTCCTTGTAGACGTTGACCAGCGACGGCGGCGGCGGCACGCCGTCCGGGACGGAGAAGCAGAGACCGTGCGCCTGGCCGGGATTGTGGTAGGGGTCCTGCCCGAGGATGACGACCTTCACCCGGTCGAACGGCGTGAGGTCGAATGCGCTGAACACCAGGTCTTCGGGCGGATAGCAGACTCCACGCGCATACGCGGTGCGGACGAATTCGGCGAGTTCGGAGAAATAGGGCTTCTCGAACTCGTCCGCCATGACGCGCCTCCACGACTCTCCGACATTCAAGTTCATCAGGCAGTCTCCCTCCGCTCAAGGTCTCTTTCGCACCGTATTCCTCTTCCCGCCCGATCCATGGACGTATTCGCTCCGATGTCGAAGGACGGCCATGCCGCAACGGACTTCGGCGGGCATTATACCAGAATCACGGCCGCCGCGCCCCCGGCACCGCCAATCAGGCGTCTCTGCTCCATTGAGGGCATACTCTCCGGCGCAAGGACTGCGCCGATTTGCTATAATACCTGACATGTCAGATTCCGAAGCGTGGTTCGTCCGTACCGAGGACGGAAAGGTCTACGGGCCGGCGGGCGCGGACGCCCTCGCCGGCTGGGCGCGGGACGGCCGCATCGAGCCTTCCTGCTTCGTCTCCCGCGACCGCATAACCTGGGTCCCCGCCCAGCTGATGCCGGAGCTGGAGATGAAGTGGCTGGTCGAGACCGAGCCCGGCAAGTTCTTCGGGCCATTCCACCGCCAGGTCGTCTCGCGGCTCTTCAAGGACGGGCAGGTCCCGCCGGAGGCGAAGGCATACCGCCTTCACGAGTTCGCCGTCGACGAAGACCCTCCGCCCGTGGAGAAGATCGTCGAGGTCGAGAAGATCGTCGAGAAGGAAGTCCGCGTAGAAGTCCCGGTCGAGAAGATCGTGGAGGTCGAGAAGATCGTCGAGAAGGTCGTGGAGAAGGAGGTGCGCGTGGAGGTGGAGCCTCCGCCGCGCACGGAGCTGGTGGTGCCGGAGGTGGTCGAGCCGTCGGGCAAGGCGCCGCCGCCGCGCTCGCCCGGCTCGGTTTTCGGCGGGATGGACAGGTCGCGGCTGCAGGCGCTCGAGGCCGCCGCCCGGCGCGAGCTCTCGCGCGGGCGTCGCTTCGGGCTGCCGGGAGGACTCTTCGGGAGGAAATAGCCATGGACGAAGCGAAGTGGATGCTGCGCACGCAGGACGGGACGTTCGGGCCGGAGACGCGCTCGCGCCTCGTCGAGTGGGCCAGGCTCGGGCGGATCCAGCCCGGCCAGGAGGTCTCCGACGACGGCGAGAGCTGGCGACCGGTCGAGGACGTGCCGTTTCTCGACATGAGGTTCTCCATCGACCTCGGCGACGGCAACCCGCGGGGCCCGTTCAATCGCGCCGCCGCCGAGGCCCTGCTGAAGAGCGGACGCCTCCCGCCGGGCGCGTCGCTCGTCGAGACCCGCGAGCCGTTCGAGGCCGAAGAGCCGCCGCCGCCCGCGCCAGCCGAAGAGCAGCCCGCCGCGCCGCTGGCCGAAGAGCCCGCCGAGCCGAAGGCCGAAGAGCCAGCCGAGCCTTGTCCTGTGGCCGACGCGCCATCGCCGGCTCCAGAAGTCCGCGTCGTCGAGAAGGTCGTCGAGAAGGTCGTTGAGGTCCCGGTCGAGAAGGTAGTCGAGAAAGTTGTCGAGGTTCCCGTCGAGAAGGTCGTCGAGAAAGAGGTTCGCGTAGAGGTTCCTGTCGAGAAGATCGTCGAGAGGGTCGTGGTCGACGAGGCGCGGGTGAAGGAGCTGGAGGCCGCCCTCGCCGAGGAGCGCGCGCACGTGGCGCGCGCGGAGGCCGACGCGGCGCGCGTCGCCACCGACGCCGAGCGGGCTGCCGCCGCCGCCGAGCGCGCGGCCGCCGACGCGGCGGGGCGCGAGGCGAAGCTCCGCGAGCAGCTGCAGGCGCTGGCGGACGAGCTTCGGCGGCTTCCGCAGGCCGCGAGCGAGGTCGCCGACGTGCAGGCCGCCGTCTACGCGCTGATGACCGGCGAGGCGGACGAGATCGGGCGCATCGTCGAGGCCGAGAAGAAGGAGTTCGAGGAGTTCAAGGCGCGGCACTCCGCGCGCGCCGAGGCCCTGCTGGAGCGGCGCCGCGAGCTGCTAAAGCGCTCCGGTTCGAACATCGAGGACATGACGCGGCTCGCCCTCCGCGCCCGCCCGGAGGACCCGCGCGCCGTGCAGCTCCGCAAGGAGCTCGACGAGCTGCGGCGCACGCGCGAGCGCGAGGCGCAGGAGTCCGCGGACAAGGTGCGCGAGCTCACCGAGAGGCTCCGCGCCCGCGACGCCGAGGAGGCGCGGCTCGCCGCCGGCATGAAGGACGTCACCCAGCTCCGCGCCGAGGTCGAGTCCCTGCGCGAGCAGCTCCAGCTGCGCGAGAAGGAGCTGGTGTCCGAGAGACAGCAGTCCGAGGAGCTCCGCCGCCAGCAGGCGACGCGCCAGCAGACCCTGCTCAACCGGCTCGCCGCGCTCGAGTCGCCGTCCATCGGAACCGCCACGTCGATGGAGACCAACCAGAGCCGCGAAGCGAGGATGGTGCGGCTGCCAAGCTGGATGAAGCTGAAGAGATGAACGCCGCCGTCGCGATACTTCTGGCGTCCCTGTCGATCTGGGACTACCCCGCGCGCTTCCCGAGGCACCAGCGTCTCCGGGCGCAGTTCGTGGCCGCCGTCGGCCTCGGCAACTCCGCCGCGATGGAGAGGGCGAGCCGCGAGGGCGTGGAGCTGCTGCCGGACGACCCGACGTGGCGCTACAACCACGCCTGCTCTCTCGCGCGCTTCCAGTCGCGGCGCGAGGAGGCCCTCGACGAGCTGGAGGAGGCGATTGACGCGGGCTTCCGCGACGCCGACGCGATCGCCGCCGACGCCGACCTGCGCCCGCTCGCCGGCGACCTGCGCTTCGCCCAGCTCGTCGAATACGCCCGCGAGATGAAGGACCGTCCGCTGATGTTCGGCCCGATGGCGACCGTCCCCGCCACCGGCGCCATGGGCGAGCCGTTCGCGCTCGGCGAGCAGAACCTCGGCTGGGACTTTGACGCCGGATGCTTCGTCGCCGCGATGCAGTTCTCGTCCGTCACGAACGCCCCCAACGCCGGCGACCTCTACTTCAACCGCGACGGAGGACACTCCATGCTCCGCGCGTCAGACTTTCCGGGACTCACGCCCGTCGGCCTCGACCAGGACGGACGCTCTCGCCAGGCCGACCTCAACGCGTCGAACATGCTCTTCCCGTTCCCGGTCTTCGGCAACTGCTCCCGCGCGCTGCTCGGCTCGAAGTTCTGGCGTTCCATTCCGCGCGCGCTGCTCACCGGCGACGCCGGGACTCTCGGGCGCAGCGTGAAGCTCTATCTCTCCAACCAGACCTGGGTGTTCCCGTCGAACGCGGACACCGCGCCGGTCGGCACCAACGGCGACGTGTTCACGTCCATCGCGCCCTACTGGATCGTCACCGCCGGACGCAGCTACTCCGACCTCCCCTACCTGCGGGCGGCGCTCGCGGCGTCCGGCGCCCTGCGCCCTGAAGTCAAGCGCAGGGCCGTCGAGCGCGGGCTTCTCGCCCCGACGATCCAGACGCTGATCCGCAAGACGCTGCCGGGAGTGGACGGCGAGGACGGCTACCTCACGCCGGCGGCGCACCCGACGGCCTTCCCGCCTGGCGGGGCGAACTCCGCCGCCGTCGCCGCCGCCGCCAGGAAGCTGACCGCAGAGGCCATCCCGCCAGTCGTCGCCGTGACCGTCCGCGACGTCCGCCCCCCGGAGCGGCGCACCCCGCTCCCGGAGCTGACCTACGCCACGCCGCTCGCCTGGGCGTTCGTCCTCCGCGCGCCGGAGAGGACGCGGGAGTTCACCATCTCCGCGAAGGGCGCGGAAGAGTTCGCCTTCGTGCAGACGCACGGCACGGAAGGCTCGGCGAAGGTCGAGCGCGTGGACGCCTCGACCGCGCGGGTCACGGTCGTGGGCATGGCTCTCTCGCCCACCAACCGCGTCGACGTCGCGGTCGTCGGACGCAACAAGGGGACGGGCTGGGGCGCGCCCAGCTACGTCTCGTTCTCGCGGCTCGACCCGTCCGCGCCATACTCCGACCCCGTGCTCGTCGGGCCGGTCGCGGCAGGGGGGAAGTGAACATGATCGGCTCGCTTCTGGTCATCGCCGGCAAGGGGGACTATCCGCGCTTCGTGATCGAGGGCGCGCGGAGGGCCGGGGTGCGCAAGGTGGACGTCATGTCGGTCAAGGGCTCGTGCGAGCGGGCGACGCGGAAGATGGCAGACGAGGCGTTCGCGTTCGCCGCCGGCGAGAGCGACCGCGCCATCGCCTGGGCCGCGGGGCGCGGATACGACGCCGCGATCCTCGCCGGGCAGGTCAGCCCCGCATCGCTCTTCCGGGGGCGCTTCGACGAGACCGTGCGCGGATGGCTCCGCGAGATGCCGGTCAAGAACGCGCACACCATCTTCGGGCGCCTCGTCGCCGAGTTCGCCAGGGCCGGGGTGCGCATGATCGCCGCCAGCTCGTTCATGGACGGACACTTCCCCGGGACCGGAGCGCTGTCCGAGCGCGGGCTCACCGACCTGGAGCGCGACGACGCGCGGCGCGGACAGGAGGTCGCGCTCGACGTCGGCCGCCACGACGTCGGCCAGACGGTGCTGGTGAAGTCCGGCATGGTGCTCGCGGTCGAGGCCTTCGAGGGGACGAACGCTGCGATCCGCCGCGCCGGGAGGCTCTCGCGCGGCTCGGTGCTCTTCAAGGCGGCGCGCGACGGACACGACTGGCGCTTCGACATCCCCGTCGTCGGGCTGACCACGCTGAAGAAGATGAAGAAGGCCGGCGTGACCGCGCTCGCCTTCCAGGCCGGGCGGCTCCTCCTGCTCGACCGCGAGAGGGTAGTCGACTTCGCCAACCGCCACGGGATCGCGGTGGTCGGAGTGGAGTCCGGCCTCCCCCCCGCGCCGCTCCGCCCGGACTCTGCCGGCTGACCGCAGGGTGACGTCGCCGCCGCCGATGCGTCCGACGGTCGCTTTTTCGTCGTCCGCCATGGGCGGGCCGGCACATGGCGGGGCGGGATTTGGTATAATTCCCGCCGACCGCCTGGCATGGAAGAACACGTGAAGACGATCGAACAGCACTACCGGGAGATATCCCCGAAGCTCATGAACTACTTCATGGGCAACGGGTCCAATTACGCAGACGCCTGCGAAATCGTGCAGGAGACGTTCGCCCGCCTCTGGAAGATGCGCGACCAGCTTCGCGACGACGACTCCGCCGTCAGCGGGCTGGTGTACACCATCGCGCGGAACATCCGCAACGACCGCGCCCGCCACGGACGCTTCGAGGTCTTCGCTACGGCCGTCGTGGACGGCGAGGAGACGTCGATCGCCCCGGAGCCGACGGTCTCCGCCCCGGAAGTCCTGCCCAGCGACCGCGCCTTCCTCCGCCGCCGCATACTGGACGCGCTGGCGAAGCTGCCCGAGATGCTGCGCGAGGCGTATACGCTATTCCACCTGTCGGAGCTGAGCATCCGCGAGATCGCCGCCCAGACCGGCGTCACGGAGAACCTCGTCAAGGTCCGCATCCACCGCGCGAAGATGAAGCTGCGGGAATTGCTCGCCGACCTCGCCTAGTCCATTCCCTCACCTGCTGCGGAGAGCCGGGTCGAGGCGGTCGCGGAGCTCGTCCGCGAGGTGGTTGAACGCCAGCACCAGCATGAAGATCGCCAGCGTCGTGAACGTCATCTCCCACCACACCCCCTGCCAGAGCCGCGTCCGAGCGCCGTTGATCATCACCCCCCAGCTCGGCTCGCCCTGCACCCCGATGCCCAGGAAGCTGATGAACACCTCCGTCGACACGGCGGACGGGAACCTGATCGAGAACTGCACCAGCACGACGTGCGCCACGTTCGGCAGCACATGCCGGAACATTATCCTGAGCGGAGAGTACCCCAGCGTCTTCGCCGCCAGCACGTAGGCGCGGCCGCGGTGCTTCATCACCTCCGCGCGAACCGTCCGGCACGTGCCCACCCACGTCGTCAGCCCGATGCCGAGGTAGATGCCGAGAAGCCCCTGCCCGACGACGAGCG
>CAVCXQ010000005.1:0-14599 GCA_963606275.1 uncultured Muribaculaceae bacterium
GGTCCTGTAGCTCACCTGGACAGAGCAACTGCCTTCTAAGCAGTGGGTAGTGGGTTCGAGTCCCGCCAGGACCGCCACCTCGCGCATCGTGCCGTCAGCGGACGGCGATTCCGCGCACCTCCGGCTCCAGCGCGACGCCAAGCCGCAGGCGGACGCGCTCGGCCAAGATCTGCGCCAGCGCCAGGACGTCGGACGCCGTCGCCCCCGGCCCGCGCACGATCACGTTCGCGTGTCCGTCCCAGACGAACGCGCCGCCAACACGCATCCCCTTCGCCCCGACCGACTCCAGGAGCCGCCCAGCGTAGTCGCCCGGCGGGTTCTTGAAGAAGCTCCCGAACGTTCCGGCCGGGAACTTGACGCGGCGAGCAAGGTAGTCGGAGGGGTTGGGGGCTGGCTCGGGGCGTGAGGGACGTGAGTGGCGTGAGAGACTTGAGGCCACGGCAGCAGCTGGCTCGCGACATGAGGGGCGTGAGAGACTTGAGGGCACGGCGGCGGCTGGCTCGCGACATGAGGGGCGTGAGAGACTTGAGGGCACGGCGGTGGCTGGCTCGGGGCGTGAGGGGCGAGAGAGACTTGAGGCCACGGCAGCAGCTGGCTCGCGACATGAGGGGCGTGAGAGACTTGAGGGCACGGCGGCGGCTGGCTCGGGGCGTGAGGGGCGTGAAGGCGTGGCGGCGGCTGGCTCGGGGCGTGAGGGGCGTGAAGGCGTGGCGGCGGCTGGCTCGGGACATGAGGGGCGTGAGGGGCGCGAGAGACCTGAGGCGGGAGCCGAGTTCAAGGGAGAGGTATTGCCTTGGTCTCTTTGGTCTGTTATTTTAAATCTGAAATCTTGGATCTCGCCTTTGATGGCGCTGGTGCGGTAGCCGAAGCCGCAGTCCTGCGCGGCGATCCATTTTCCGTCGACCTTCACCGCCTCCAGCGCCTCGGAGATCGAGTGTCCGAACGCGCCGGCGTTCATCTTGATCCATCCGCCGACGGTGCCGGGGATCCCGGCCATCCACGGAATCAGCTCCGGATGCTCGGCGACGAGCGCCGCGCCCGCCATCCCGGCGCGTCCCGCCGTATTCACGTAGTCGACCGAGAGGTTGAGGTCGGACTTCCACGTGTTCGTGCCCGCGCCGATCCAGACGCGGCGGCGGGGAGCGCGTGCGCCCGACAAGAGCTCTGCCTGGACTTGCGGGACTAGGCCGACGATGTCGCCGGCGCCGAGCAGGAGCGTGACGTCGCCCTCGCGCATCGAGTTGCGCGCGTGCTCCCACGCCTCCTCGCAGCTCCGCGCCAGATAAAGCTTTCTCTCTCCGTGCCTCCGAGCCTCCGTGTGCGAGATTTCCCATTCCCCGCACGCGGCGTAGAGGTCTGCGGAGCCGCCGCCCTCGACCGGCTCCTCGAACGCCGCGTAGGTCGGGCAGACGACGACTTCGTCCGCGCCCTCGAACGCCGCCGGGAAGTCGGCGAGCAAGGCCTTAGTGCGCGAGTAGCGGTGCGGCTGGAAGAGGACGCGGAGCGTCCCCGCGCAGACGCGGCGGGCGGACGCCACGGCGCACTTCATCTCGGTCGGATGGTGCGCGTAGTCGGTGTAGACGCCCGGCGCGACCTTCTGGAAGCGGCGGTCGGGGCGCGCGGCGACGACCGCCGGGAGCGCGGACGCGATGGCGGCGACGGAGTGTCCGCGCCGCCTCGCGACCTCGGCGGCCATGAGCGCGTCCGCCCGGTTGTGCGGCTCCAGCCCGAGCGCGTCGATTCCGAGCGCGGCGGCGAGCGGCTTCAGCTCGCCTGGGCCGTCCACGACGTCCGCCGCGTTCCTCCTCGCGGCGTCGAAGCAGGCGACGTAGTCCGCGCGGGTCTTGAAATGGTCGGGGTGGTCGTATTCGCAGTTGGTGACCACGAGTGTGCCGGCGCGGTAGAGCGCAAGCGTTCCGTCGCTCTCGTCGGCCTCGACGACGAGGGGGGACGAAGGGACTGGCGCGGCGTGCGCTACCGGGAATTCGCCGGTCTCGCCGCCGACGGCCCAGGATACGTCCTCGCCGAGGGCGAGGAGGAGGCGGGCGGTCCAGGTGGCGGTGGTGGTCTTGCCGTGGGAGCCGCAGACGGCGATGGAGCCGGGCGTCTCGCCGACGAGTTCGGCGAGGACTTCTCCGCGCAGGCGGACGCGACCGGCGGCCGCGAGCCGCTCCGGGTTGTCGGTGCGCACGGCCGGGGTGACGACGACGAGGTCGGCGTCCGCTACGTGCGCGGGGGAGTGTCCGAAGCTGACGCGGACGCCCTGCGCCTCCAGCCAGTCGGTCCGCGGGGTGCGGGCGAGGTCGCAGCCGGAGACGTCGTGTCCGCGCGCCTTGAGCAGGACGGCGAGGCCGGCCATGCCGACGCCGCCGACGCCGACGAGGTGGATGCGCAAGTGCTTCGCCGTCGGTTTCATCCCCGGGTCAGAAGAAGGTCATCTGCCCCGGTATGTCGGAAAGGCGATGGCGCGGCTTGCGGACGGCCTTGGGGGCGGAGACGTCGAGCTCGTTGGCCTCGAGGTTCTTCAGGATCTCGCCGGCGCGAGCGACTACCTCCGGCGGGAGCCCGGCCATCGCGCCGACGTGGATGCCGAAGCTCTTCTCGGCGACGCCGGGGACGATGCGCCGCAGGAACACGACGCGGCCGCCCTCCTCCTTGACCTTGACCGTGTAGTTCTTCACCCCGTCGAAGGCGTCGGCGAGGTCGGCGAGCTCGTGGTAGTGGGTGGCGAAGAGCGTCTTCGCCTTGGCCTGCGGCTTGCCGTGCAGGTATTCGGCGACCGACCAGGCGATGGCGACGCCGTCGAAGGTCGAGGTGCCGCGGCCGATCTCGTCGAGGACGACGAGCGACTTCGGCGTGGCGTTGTTGAGGATGTTCGCCGTCTCCTGCATCTCGACCAGGAAGGTGGAGCGTCCGCGCGCGATGTCGTCGCCGGCGCCGATGCGCGTGAACACGCGGTCGATGACGCCGAGGCGCATCGCCGCCGCCGGCACGAACGAGCCCGCCTGCGCCATCACCGCGAGCGTCGCCACCTGGCGGATGTAGGTCGACTTGCCGGCCATGTTCGGGCCGGTGATGAGGATGATCTGGTCCGTCGTCGTGTTCAACTTCGCCGAGTTCGGCACGAATGGCTCCGCGTCCGGCAGCTGCTCGACCACGGGGTGGCGTCCGTCGACGATCTCCAGGACGTCCGAGTCGTCCACCGTCGGGCGCACGTAGCCGGCCGCGAGGGCGCGGTCGGCGAGCGAGAGGGTGGCGTCGAGGGCGCCGAGCGCGATGGCGGCGTCCTGGATCTCGACGGTCTTCGCCGCGACCGCCGCTACTACTTCGGCGAGCAGCCGCTGCTCCAGGGCGACGGCGCGGTCGTGGGCGCCGAGCACCTTCTGCTCGTGCTCCTTCAGCTCCGGGGTGACGTAGCGCTCGCCGGTGGTGAGCGTCTGGCGGCGCACGTAGTCCGCCGGCGCCTGGCTCACCGAGCCCTTGGGAATCTCGATCAGGAAGCCGAACGCCGGCACGTGCTTGACCTTGAGCTTGGAGATGCCGGTCCTCGCCTGCTCGCGCGCCTGGAACTCGGCGAACCACTGCCGCCCCTCCGTCGCGACCTGCCGCAGCTCGTCCAGCTCGGCGGAATGCCCGGACGCGATGAAGCCGCCGTCGGACGTCAGCACCGGCGGGTCGTCGGCGATCGCCCGGTCGATCAGGGCGACTATCTCCGGCTGCGGGGCGAGGGCGGGGGCATGGGGAATGGGGAATGGGGAATGGGGAACGCCGCCCAGCTTCGCGACGATTTCCGGGATTGGACGGAGCGAGGCGGCGAGCCCCTTGAGGTCGCGCGGGCTGGCGCGGCCGGAGTCGACCTTGGCGATCAGCCGCTCCAGGTCCCTCACGCCCGCGAGCAGGGCGCGCAGCGCCGCGAGCGAGGCGCGGTCGTCCACGAACGCCTGCACCGCGTCAAGACGCGCGTTGACGTCCGCCGAGCGGGCGAGCGGACGCGCGATCCAGTTGCGCAAGGTCCGGGCGCCCATCGGCGTCCTGGTGACGTCCAGGACCCCGAGCAGCGAAGCCTCCTTCGCGACCTCCCCGCCCGGCAGCAGCTGCAGGTGGCGGAGCGTCCCGGGGTCGAGCGCGAGCGCGTCGTCGGACTGGCGGAGGCGGATCTTGCGGACGTGGGAGAGCGGATGCCTCAGCGTCGTCCCGACGTAGTAGAGCAGCGCCCCGGCGGCGGAGATCAGGTCGCCGCGCCCGGTCAGCCCGAAGCCGTCGAGCGCGAACACCTTGAAATGCCGCGTCAGGCAGTCCCACGCCGCGTCGGCCGCGAACGTCCAGGCGTTCGCCTCGGTCGGACGCAGCACCTCGGCGGGGCAGTCGCGCTCCAGCGCCTCGTCCAGCTTCTCCTGCGTCGGGAACTGCTCGACGGACAGCTCGCCGGTCGAGAGGTCGAGGAGCGCCAGCCCGAGGCCGGACACCGCCGCAACGTAGTTGTTGGAAGTCTCGTCGAGGAGTCCGTCCTCGGTGACGGTGCCCGGGGTGACGATGCGCGTCACCTCGCGGCGCACGAGGCCCTTGGCGGTCTTCGGGTCCTCGACCTGGTCGCAGAGCGCGGCGGTCTTGCCGGCGCGGATGAGCTTGGCGAGGTAGGCGTTGAGCGCGTGGTAGGGCACGCCGCACATCGGCTGTCCGTTGCGCTGGGTGAGCGTCGCGCCGAGGATGGGCGAGGCGACGATCGCGTCCTCGCCGAACATCTCGTAGAAGTCGCCGAGGCGGAACATCACGATCGCGCCCGGCGGGACCTCGCGCTTGATCGCGAGATACTGCCTCATCATCGGCGTCAGCTCGGCCGCGCTCATTCTCCGTCCTCCTTCTTTTCCGCCGCGCCGCCGAACGTTATCCGCCGCCGCTCCTCTCCGTCAAGATGCTCGAAGGCGACGCGCTTCGCCGTCGCCGGGATCAGCGAGCCTGCCCGGTCAGGCCACTCGACCGCGAGAATCGCACCGTCCGCCAGGTAGTCCTCCCAGCCGACCGCCAGCACGTCCTCCTCGCCCCGAAGCCGGTACAAGTCCATGTGGACGAGGAGAAGTGGGGATTCAGATTGAGGAATAATCGAATAATCGAATAATTGAATATTCGAATGAGCGGATATGCTATTCTCCCTCCCCGATTTGATTATTCGATTATTCGACAATTCTTTGGATTCGATTATTCGATTATTCGATAATTCGATTATTTCTCTCCGATGTTCCTGCACGAGGCAGAAGGTCGGGGAGGTGACGCGCCCGGCGACGCCGAGCGCGGCGGCCAGCCCCTGCACGAATGTGGTCTTGCCGGCGCCGAGGTCGCCCTCCAGGCAGACGACGTCGCCGGGGCGGAGCTCGGACGCGAACCGCCGCGCCAGCGCCCAGGTCTCCTCCACCGACCCGACCTCAAAGACACCCGTCATCCTTGAGCTCCTGAAAGCACCGCCGCAGATAGTCTTGCGCAAACGCGGACGAATGAGGCATTCTGACAAGATTTCCCGGCAGATCCCCGGGGTCTGTCCCCAGGAGGCTGAAGGGGTCTGTCCCCAGGTGGCTGGGGTCTGTCCCCGGCGTGGGCGGGATGATCTTGGCGAGCGGGCCTGGCTCGCCCTTGAAGACGTCGAGGTAGGCTCCGGCGATGCGTCCGGACTTGAGCGCGGCGACCAGCGCGGGCTCGTCGACCGCGTTGCCGCGCCCGACGTTGACGACCACGGCGCGGCGCGGCAGCCTGCGAAGCCGGGCCGCCGAGAGGAAGCCGTCCGTCCCGGTGTCGCTTGGCAGCGCGAGGACGAGCCAGTCGGTCTCCGGCAGCGCGGCGTCCAGCTCGCCCAGGTTCGCCCGGTGGTAGCCCTTCGCCTTGACGCCGAGGTCCTCCAACTTCCGGACGACCGCGCCGCCGACGCTCCCGCAGCCGACGACGGCGGCCCGCGTCCCGGCGACGCTACGGCACGCCCAGCCGAGCTCGGCGCGCGGCCAGCCGGGGACGGCCGGCTTGGTCGTCCCGCCGTATCCGGCGTATTCGCGCACGGCGAAGAACCCATGCGACCAGGCGAGGACGAACGCCGCGACGGCCTCGGACATGATCTCGCCGTGGAAATGCCCGAAATGCACCCTGACGCCCTTCGGCGCGTCGCGCGCCACCAGCTCGCGCCCGGCGCTCGGCGTCGCGAGCGTCCGCAGCTTCGGGGCCTTCGCGAACCACTCCTGCCGGAAGTGCCAGGTCACGACGTGGGTCGCGGACGGCAGCGCGCGCAGGAAGGCGCGGTCGCTGCGGACGGACTCGACCTTCGTGCCTCGCGGAAGGAGGCTTTTGAGGAACTCGAGGTCGTCCGCCGAGGCGCGGAAGCACCGCTCCGGCCAGTTCAGGTAAACGAGGACGTTCATGCCCATCCGAGGTCTCCGCCGGCGCCCCGCCTCAGGCGAGCGCGGCGACGGTCGCCTCGAGGGAGGCGAGGTCGGCGACGTTGGCCGTCTCGAGCGCGGGGTCGATCTTCTTGACGAGGCCGGAGAGCACCTTGCCCGGCCCGAACTCGACGAACGAGCCGCAGCCGAGGGCCCTGGCGGCCTCGACGTCCGCCGCCCAGTTCGTCGTGCCGGTCACCTGCTCGAGCATGAGGGCCTTGATCTCGCCGGGGTCGGACGAATGCGGACTGCCGGTCACGTTGGAGAGGACGGGGAACTTCGGCGCGCGGAACGTCACCTCGTCCAGGACGGGCGCGAGCCTCTCCCTCGCCGGGGCCATGAAGGGCGAGTGGAACGCGCCGGCGGTGGCGAGCGGGATGGCGCGCTTGACGCCGAGCTCCTTCGCCTTGGCGGCGGCGGACGCGATCGCGTCCTTGGAGCCGGAGAGCACCTGCTGCGCGGCGGAGTTGACGTTGGCGACGGTGCAGCCGGTCGCGTCGCAGAGCGCCTTGAGCTGCTCCGGCGTCGCGCCGACGATCGCGATCATGCCGGACGGCGTCGCCTCGCACGCCTCCTGCATGAAGCGTCCGCGCGCCTCCAGCACCTTGAGGGTGGAGTCGAAGTCGAGGACGCCGGCGGCGCAGAGGGCGCCCCACTCGCCGAGCGAAAGCCCGGCGGCGCAGGCGAACTGCGTCGGACGCCGCTTCTGCAGGGCGGAGTAGGCGGCGTAGCTGGTCACGAAGATCGCGGGCTGGCAGACGTTGGACTTGGTGAGCTCCTCGGCCGGGCCCTCGAAGCAGACCTTCTTCAGGTCGAAGCCGAGGACGGCGTTGGCCTTGTCGAAGAGCGCCATGGCTTCCTGGTCGGCCTCGGCGAAGTCCTTGCCCATGCCGGGGGCCTGTGCGCCCTGTCCGGCGAAAACGCAGCATCTGTTCATCGGTGTGTTCTCCATTTGGCGCGAATTATACCAAAACCAAGATGAGCCGGTGTCGTGCTCGCGTCTTCCGAATCCGTCCTCGGCGGCAGCGGCCTGCGCCGACGCGCCGGCGGACGGACTCGCGGCGTCGCTAGCGGAAGCCGAGGATCTTGTGGAGCTGGACGGACAGCGACCAGCCGTCAAGGCGCGACAGCGCGGCCTTCGCCGTCGCGAAGTCGATCTCTCCGCCGCGCTCGCACGGCGAGATGTAGTAGTCCGTCGCCGAGACCAGTCCTCCGCGCAGCTCCTCCGCGAAGGCGACGACCTCGTCCTCCGTCGCGGACGCCACCAGCCGGACTTCGTCGCAGCGGCGGATCGCCCCGTCGGCGCGGTAGCGCTCCGCGCACTCGGCCTTCGGCGAGCAGGCGACGTAGTCGGCGTCGGCGAGCCAGGCAGGCGCGACGAGTCCGTTCGTCTCCACCGCCACCCACAGTCCCGCGCCCTTCAGCGCGGCGACCAGCTCCGGCATGCCGGGCTGGATGGTCGGCTCTCCGCCGGTGAGGACGACGCTCCTGGCGCGGAATGACGCGACCTCCTCGACGAGCTCGCCGAGCGTCTTGGAGAAGCGCGGCGCGACGTCGGTGTCGCACCACGGGCAGGAGAGGTTGCATCCGGCGAAGCGGACGAACGTGCAGGGACGTCCGACGTTGCGTCCCTCGCCCTGGAGGGACTCGAACGTCTCGACGAGGCGGTATTCGCGTCCGCCGCTCACGACGTCATCGAGCACGGCCCGTTGACGCATCCGCCGGGGCAGGCCATGACCTCCAGGAAGTTGGCGGGGAGCTTGCCGGAGGCGTAGAGCCTGAGCATGGCGCAGGTCTTGCGGTCGATGCCGTTGATCTGCTTCGCGTTGAGCTTGAAGTCGGGGATCCTGGCGGTGGCCTCGGCGAGGACGGCCTCGGTGACTCCGCAGCTGCGGGCGAAGTTGCGCGCGGTGGGGTTCGCCGGGCGGGCGACAGGCCACGGCTCGCAGGCGAGGACGTCGATGCGGCGTCCGGCGAGGATGGCGCCGAGCTCCTCGAAGGAGAGGACGTAGTCGACGCTCTTGCGGCGCGCCTCGCTGCGCTTGGCGACGCACGGGCCGACGAATACGGTCTTGGCGTCCGGGTCCCTCCCCTTGACGATCTCGCGGGTGTAGACCATCGGGCTGGGGGTGAGCGAGACGCGGTCGATGAGGTCGGGGAGGTGCTTGGCGACCAGGTTCACGAAGGCCGGGCAGCACGAGGTGGTCATCAGCGTCTTCGGGTCCTTGGCGAGGCGCTCGACGAACTCGGCGGTCTCGTGGGCCGTGGTCATCTCGGCGCCGAGGGCGACCTCGATGACGTCGGCGAAGCCGGCCTTGGCGCAGGCCGCGAGCAGCTGCTCCACCGAGCCGGGGAACTGGCGTTCGGCGGACGGCGCGACCATCGCCACCAGCCTCTCGCCGCGCTTCATCGCCGCCAGCACGTCGAGGAGCTGCGAGCGCTCCATCACCGCGCCGAACGGGCAGGCGGAGAAGCACTTGCCGCAGAATATGCACTTCCTGAAGTCGATCTCGGCGACGCCGTGGGCGTTCTTGCGGATCGCGCCGACCGGGCAGGCCTCCTCGCAGGGGACGGTCGTCTTGACGATCGCGTGGTAGGGGCAGACGGCGATGCACTTGCCGCACTTGACGCACTTCGACTGGTCGATGACGCTGCGCCCGTCGACGACCTCCACCGCCTTCTTCGGGCAGTTGTAGACGCAGGGGCGGGCGAAGCACCCGCGGCAGTTCGGCGTGGACGTCACCCTCGCGTCGGGGCAGCCGCTGCACGCGGGCCCGCAGACGGACAGCGGAGACGTCGCCACGTCGCGGTCGGCCGCCGCGCACTCCGGCACGCCGCCGGAGAGCTTCTCGCGGCAGTAGGCGGACAGCGGCTTGGTCTCGTCCAGCTCCTCCTCGACGGTGACGCCGAGCATGGCCATCAGGCGGTAGCGGATGACCGCGCGGTCGTGGTAGACGCAGCACCGCGACGGCGAGCCGGTCTTCGGGCGCATCCGCACCGGCACCTGGTCGATCTCCGCCTCCAGCCTGCCCTCGTCGAAGGCGCGGACGAGATGGATCATCAGCTCGCGCCGCAGGAAAGTCGCTCCGTTGAGCATCTCAGTTGCCTCCCGCAAGGAGCTCGCGGACGCGGGCGACGACCTTCTCCGGCGTCGCCTGGCAGATCACCTCCGAGCCGTTGACGCGCACGTATGGCGCGCCGCCGAGGCTCTCGCGCTCGCAGAGGTCGAGGCAGGTCTTCGCCTCCACCTCCACGCGGCCGCGGCAGTCCTCCGGCAGCGCCTCGTCGAGGCTCATCAGCTTCGCCGCGCCCAGCAGGTAGCAGGCCGTGCCGCAGCACACTTCGACCGTGACCTTGTCCATGAGTTCTCTCCCTTCTCCGTTTCCTAATAGTAGTCTATGGTGACCTGCTTGCGGCAGACGCGCTCGAGCGCCGCCTGCAGTCGCTTGACGACCGAGCGGCGCAGCTCGAGGTCCTGCGGCACGTTCGGGTCCTGGTGCGACTCGTTGACCTTGGTGCCGACGACGAACTCGATGCGGTCGTGTGCGGCGAACATCTGGAGGATGGCCTTCGCCGCCGCCGGCTCGCCGGACGCCGGCCGCCCCTCCTCCAGCGCGGTGGCGACGCGCGAGAGCGTCAGGATGCCCTCGGTGACGAGGCAGACTCCGTCGATGCGCCCGAGCGGCGGAAGCCCGCCGGCCGCCTTCATGTCCGCAAGCCCAACGCGCACCTTGCGCCCGAGTTCGCGCTCGACGATGTTCGCGGTCGTGCCGCCGCAGACGACGACGTGGTCGAAGCCGAGGGTCGCCTTCCGCGCGAAGTCGGCGTCGTGCTCCTTGTAGAAAGGCGGGCCGGTGAGGACGCGCATCGCCCTCGGTCGGCGCAGGTAGGCGACGACGCAGGTGATGTCGTCCTTGCATCCGCCGGGGGTGAGCTGCAGCGCGCGGTCGGCGATCGACGCGGCGAGCTCCTTCGCCGAGATGTCCGGGTCGAAGCGCACGAACTCCTGCGCGTGCTTCAGCACGCCGGAGCGGCGCCAGCCGAACTTCATCTCCTTGTTCACCCCGAGGCCGGACTGCGTGACGCCGTCCGAGCACATGATGATGCGGTCGCCGGCGCGGAAGTCGGCCTCGCACTCGCGCATCTCGCGGTCGGGCCAGTGGACGGACACCACCTGCCGGTCGGACAGCGGCTTGACTTCCTCCGTCCCGCGCAGGTGGATGTAGCCGGGGTTTCCCATCTCGGTGATCCTGGCGCGTCCGCCGAGGCGGAAGTCGAAGAGCGAGAAGGTCGCGTAGCCGATCTTGCGCACCTCGCAGACCGGCAGGGAGTCCATGATGATCTCCGCCGCCTCGAGCGTCGGCACGTTGGACTCGAGGAAGCGGATGGCCATGGAGGTGGTCATCGTCGAGAGGACGTTGGCCTTGACCCCGCTGCCGAGCCCGTCGGAGAGGGCGCAGAGGTGGCGGTTTTCCTTCTCGACGGTGAGGAAGCGCACGTCGTCGCCGCAGGCGGCCTGTCCCGTCTTCGTGTGCTGCGAGACTTCCATCTCGAGGAAGAGGTCGTTCGCCATGGCTCTTGCGGCGGCGGGTGCGCTTCGGGGTGCTGGCGGGGGCGCGTCAGACGACGACGTCCCAGCCGCGGCAGTCGGCGCGCTTGAGCGAGATGCCCTTCGGGTTGGCCCCCTTGATCTCCATCTTCTCGCCGTCCCAGTCGAAGCCCGTGTCGTACTGGTAGCTCATGTTGCACAGGAGGCAGAGCGTCCCGGAGCGTCCGCCGACCTCGGCCGGCGAGATCGTCCGCTCGCGCGAGAGGACGCAGTCGACGAAGTTCTTGACCTGGTTGGCGCTCTTGTAGAGCTGCACCTTCGCGTCCGCGAGGCCGAACGCCTTCTCGATCTCGGCGATCGCCGCCGTGAGGGCGTCGTCCTTCTTGACCGAGGCGTCGGTGCCGTAGTCCTTGCCGACGGACGCCGCGACGAGCTTGTCGGGCATGAACGTCATCTCGGCGACCTGCTTGCGGACTTCGGCGGTCGGGACGACGGGGCCCGTCCCCTTCCAGACCGCGATCTTGCCGCGGTTGACCGCGACCACGCCGTCCGTGCCGTAGAACACCGTGCCCCAGACGCCGAACGGGCCGTGGTAGAGGTCGATGTCGGAGCCGTCCTTCTTGGACTTGAAGAGCATGTGCATGCCGAACTGGCGGCGGCCGCCGTGGTAGAGGTCCGCGGAGTGCGGCTCCGTCGAGCAGAGGATCTTGTAGGGCCCTGAGTCGTCCATGTCGATGCCCCACTGGGCGATGTCGAGGTGGTGGGCGCCCCAGTCGCCGTTGTAGCCGGAGCCGATGTCGTCGTCGAAGCGCCAGAACATCGGGTAGAAGTGGTTGACGCCGCGCGGCGCGAGCTGGTCGGAGTAGGGGCGCCACTTGGCCGGGCCGAGCCACAAGTTCCAGTCGACGTCCGGGTTCGCCGCGCCCTCGGTCGCCGCGTTCTTCGGGTCGTCGAAGAAGCGCACCGGGTGCGACGGGCCGCCGAGCTTCTGCCCGCCGCGGCCGTAGTTCGCGTCCACGAACCGCACGTCGCCGACGAGGCCGTTGCGCACCACCATGCAGGCGGTGCGGAACTCCGTCCAGCTGCGCTGCATCGAGCCGGTCTGGAACACGCGGCCGTATTTCCTCTGCGCGGCGATGACCTTGCGGGCCTCGTCGATCGAGAACGTCAGCGGCTTCTCGCAGTAGACGTCCTTGCCGTGCTTCATCGCCTCGACGGAGATGTAGGCGTGCCAGTGGTCGGGCGTCGCGATGCAGACGACGTCGACCGCCGGGTCATCGAGGACCTCGCGGAAGTCGTGGACGGCCTTGCAGACCTCGCGCCCGTAGGCGTCGTTGACGTGCTTGGCGCCGGCGGCGGCGCGCGTCCTGTCGCAGTCGCAGACGGCGACGATCTCGAGGTTCTTGTCGACGCCTTCGGCGCGGTCGCCGCCGAGGAACTGCGGGATGAGGGCGGTGCGCATCTGGATGCCGTAGCCGATCATGGCGGCGCGGAGCTTGCCTCCCTTGAGGTCGCGGAGGCCGACCTTGTTCGTGGCGCACCCGGCGAGGGTCGCGGCGGCGGCGCTGCCGAGGATGAAGTTGCGGCGGTTGATGTCCATGCGTCTGGATTCCTTTCTTGGTTTGTCGGGCAAGTATACCATTATTCCTCCCCGCTTTCAATCGGACGCGGCATCGGGCATCGGACGCGACGCGCCCGGACTCGGTTGACACGACGGATTTAAAATGGTATTCTAAACGCCTGTTTAAACGGAGGAGTGTCTCGACATGAAGGCAGGCATGGTTTTCCTGGCAATGATGGCGTCCGCAGCGGGATGGTCGGCGGACGCGGCGGGCGGCCGGGGACGTCCGCCCCTACCGGCGGCGGTAGGGCGCGGCGTCCTCGACGCGCCGAATGCGGTAGGGCGCGGCGTCCTCGACGCGCCGAATGCGGCGGCTGAAATCCCGCTCGTCACGGTCTGCCGCGTGCAAAAGAACGTTGTCTTCGAGGACGCCGCGTTCGCGCAGGGCACCGTGCGCGCGAAGGAGTCCGCGACGATCGCCGCGCGCGTCCCCGGCACGATCGACGATCTTCTCGTCGCCGAGGGCGACGTCGTGAAGAAGGGCGCGCCGCTCTTCCGCGTCGACCGCGCCAACCTCGAGAACGCCGCGAAGCTCGCCGAGATCTCCAACGAGAAGGCGCAGCTCGACTTCAAACGCCTCTCGCGCCTCGTGAAGGACGGCGCCGTCACCCGCGACGCCTTCGAGAAGGCGGAGGTCGGGGCGAAGTCCGCCGCGCTCCAGCTCGCCGTCGCGCAGAAGAACCTCGCGGACTCCGAGGTCAAGGCCCCGTTCGACGGCGTCGTCACCGAGAAGAAGCGCGACGTCGGCGACTTCGTCGCCCCCGGAGCCCCCGTCCTCAAGATGGACAACGCCGCCGCCTACGAGATTCGCTTCGCGCTCAACTCGTCCGACTACGGCAAGGTCAAGGTCGGCGAGACGCGCGTCCGCCTCGCCGGCGCGGACGGCGCGGCGGCGGACGGCTTCCCGGTCGTCTACAAGTCGCCGTCGGTGAACCCGGCGACGCGCACGTTCGAGATTCGGATCGCCGTGCCGAAGACGGACGACCTGGCGCCGGGGATGATCCGCGACGCGACGGTCGTCTTCTCGCGCCGCGTCTCGGACGCCCTCCCGGCCTCGGCGGTCAACCCCATCGACGGCACGAACTGCCTCGCGGCCGTGCGCGGCGGACGCCTCGTGCGCCTCCCGGTCGCCGCCGGCGTCGAGCAGAACGGACTCCGCGCCGTCAGCGGCGTCGCCGACGACGAGCAGGTCGTCGAAAAGGCGATGCTGCTGTTCAACGAAGGCGACGAAGTGAGGGTCGCGGGCGAAGGGGCCGAAAGAGACGCAAAGGACAGAAGGGACGAAAAGGACGGACGCGACGTGAGGGACGTGAGAGGCGGGTGCGGCGAAAGGGACGGGAGCCGCAAGGGGGAGTGAGTTTATGTCGCTTTCAGAGTTGAGCTTGAAGCGGCCGATCGCGATGACGGTCGTCTTGATCGTCCTCGGGCTGTTCGGGTATCTCGCGTTCCGGACGGTCGGCTACGACATCACGCCGTCGATGGACGTGCCCTACGTGACGGTCACGGTCGTCTACCCCGGCGCCTCGCCGGAGGAGATCGAGACGTCCGTCGCGAAGAAGCTCGAGGACGCCGCGACGCAGGTGAACGGACTGAAGCACGTGACGGCGACGTGCGCGAAGAACTTCTGCCAGCTGCTCCTCGAGTTCGAGGGCGACCGCGACGTCGACGTGATGGCGACGGACGTCCGCGAGAAGATCGACCTCATCAAGAACGAGCTGCCGTCCGGCGCCGAGCAGCCGAAGGTGCTCAAATACGACATGAACGCGACGCCGGTCGTCATGCTCGCGCTCTCCGGCGCGGCGGACGTTGCGGGCGGCCGGGGACGTCCGCCCCTACCGGCGGCGGTAGGGCGCGGCGTCCTCGACGCGCCAAATACGGTAGGGCGCGGCGTCCTCGACGCGCCGAATGCGGACGTCGGCTCGCTCTACGACTACGCGGACAACGTGCTCAAGTCGCGCTTCTCCGTCCTCTCCGGCGTCGCGCAGGTCGAGCTGATCGGCGGCGAGACGCGCG
>CAVCXQ010000006.1:0-14357 GCA_963606275.1 uncultured Muribaculaceae bacterium
GTCATGCTCGCCCTCCCACGCGAGGGCGGACGCGCCCGCGAGAAGGGCGGCGGCGGCCGCGACAAGGCACCGCGCGAGGCCGCGCCGAGTCGGCCGGAATCGCCGCAGTTTCGCGAAGTTGCGCCGCATCTGCAAAATAGGTCTCTCCATGGTCTTTCCCCCGTTCTCGTTGTTTTTTGGCGGCCATTATAGCACAACGACCCTCGCGCCGCCTACCTCTATTTTCGTCGGCATGCGAAAACCCCTCGATTGCCGTGTTTTATGGGGATTTGATTGGCTCGGGCGGCTGGATTCGAACCAGCGACCAATTGATTAACAGTCAACTGCGCTACCACTGCGCCACGCCCGAACGATTTAAACAGGACTTACGTCCAATGGCGCGTAGTATATCATAAAATCCGCTCCGAGCGCAAGGGGGCCATTCTCTCTGCGCTTCTGTCACGCCGGCCGTGTCGCGGGGGCGGACAGAAGGGCTTTCAGGGCCTCTCCGGGGCGCGCCGCGCGCATGAGCGTCGTGCCGACGAGGAAGCCGTTCGCGCCGGCGGCCGCGAGCCGCCGCACGTCGTCCGCCGTCTTGATCCCGCTTTCGGCGATGCGGACGCGGTCGGACGGGACTTGTCCGATCAGCCGCTCGACGATCGCGGGGTCGGTCTTGAACGTCCGGAGGTCGCGGCAGTTGACGCCGACGATCCGCGCCCCCGCCGCGACGGCGCGGCGGATCTCGTCCGCGTCGTGCGTCTCGACGAGCGCGGCGAAGCCGAGCGCGTGCGCGAACGCGAGGAGCTCGCGGAGCGTTGCGTCGTCGAGGACGGCGGCGATGAGCAGGACGGCGCTCGCGCCGGCGGCCCGCGCGGCGGCGACCTGGTAGGGCGTCGTCACGAAGTCCTTGTAGAGGACGGGAATCGGCGTCGTCCCCGTCTTAGCCGCGTCGTCGGCAAGCGCGGCGACGGCCTCGCGCAGATACGCCTCGCCGCCGAGGAAGCGGTGCGGCTCGCAGAGGACGGACAGCGCGGCCGCGCCGGCGGCGGCGAGCTCGCGCGCCAGGGCCGGCGGGTCGAAGTCGGCGCGGATGAGCCCTTCGGACGGCGAGGCCTTCTTGAGCTCGGCGATGACGCGGGGGCCTGTCCCCGCGAACGCGGCGGCGAAGTCCGGCGGCGGCGGCGTCGCGGCGGCCCGCTCGCGCAGTTCCGCGAACGGCTCGCGGAGCTCGCGAAGCGCGGCGTCCTTCCGCCGCTGCTCGCTCAGCTCTTCAAGTATGTCTGGCTTCATCTGATTGTCTCCCTTCAATGTCGATCGTAAAAAAGCGGAAAGGCGAATCGTCACTGTCTGACGATCCGCCTTTGGGGTGCTGGGCTTTGTTGCGCGTTTCGCAGCTACACGGCGACTGGCCCGCGGATCTTCGACCCGTGGCGCCACCACCAGATGCTGCTGAACGCGTTGATCTTCATGCTTTCGACTCGCCCTCTCCCGGACGATTGGCGCGTAGTATAGTCTTTTATCTCTCTCGCTGTCAATGGGCAATCTGCGTCCTTGCCCATAGACAGTCTCGCGTGGAATTGCTATAATACGCGCCGATTTTCGCAACAAAAGAAGGGAATTGGCATGAAAGAAGTCGTCGGAACGCTGGAGGCGAAGGGGCGGAGGATCGCCCTGGTCGTCAGCCGCTTCAACAGCTTTCTCACCGAGCAGCTCGTCAAGGGCGCGGCGGACGCATTCGTGCGCCTCGGCGGCGACGAGAACGACCTGACCCTCGTGCGCGTCCCCGGCGCCTACGAGCTCCCGCTCGCCGCGAAGCGCCTCGCAGACTCCGGCAAGGTCGACGCCGTCGTCGCCCTCGGAGCCGTCGTCCAGGGCGCCACCGCACACGCCGACCTCATCAACCAGGCCACCGCCAGGGCGTTCGAGGAGATCTCCCTCGCGTCGGGAGTGCCGGTCCTCGACGGCGTCGTCTCCGCCGAAAACCTCGAGCAGGCCGTCGAGCGCTGCGGCACCAAGCAGGGCAACAAGGGCTTCTCCGCCATGCAGTCCGCCATTGAGATGGTAAACGTGATGAGAGAAATAATCGAATAATCGAATAATCGAATAATCGAATAATCGAATAATCGAATTAGTAAATAAGTAAATTAGAGAATTATCGAAATAGAAAAGCCTGAGTCCCTTTGGTCATTTTCGTCCCTTTGGTCCCTTTATTCAAGGCAAACAACAGAAAGAGAACATCAAGATGAAAGAAGTGAAGAAAGTAGCGTTCCTGACGGCGGGCGGCCTCGCCCCGTGCCTCTCCAGCTCGATCGGCTTCCTGATCGACGAATACACGAAGAAGGCCCCGAACGTCGAGATGATCGGCTACGTCAACGGATACATGGGGCTTCTGAAGGGCGACTCGATCCCGGTCACGGACGAGGTTCGCAAGAACGCGCTGGTGCTGACGAAGCACGGCGGCTCGCCGATCGGCAACAGCCGCGTCAAGCTCACCAACGTCAGCGACTGCGTGAAGCGCGGCCTGGTGCGCGAGGGCGAGGACCCGCTGAAGGTCGCGGCGGACCAGCTGGTGAAGGACGGCGTGGACGTGCTTCACACCATCGGCGGCGACGACACCAACACGACGGCGGCCGACCTCGCGGCGTATCTCGCGACGAACGACTATCCGCTCATCGTCGTCGGCCTCCCGAAGACGATCGACAACGACGTCTACCCGATCAAGCAGTCGCTCGGAGCCTGGACGGCAGCAGAGGAGGGCGCGAAGTTCTTCCTGAACGTCGTCAAGGAGAACTCGGCGAACCCGCGCGCGCTGACGATCCACGAGGTCATGGGGCGCAACTGCGGCTGGCTCACCTACAAGACCGCCCAGTGCTACCGCAAGATGCTCCTGAAGATGCAGTCCAAGGGACTGTTCCTCGACGCCTTCCGCCAGACGATGGGACGCCAGGACGTCCACGCCGTCTACGTGCCGGAGGCGAAGATCGACTTCGACGCCGAGGCGAAGCGCCTCATGGCGGTCATGGACAAGTGGGACTCGGTGAACATCTTCGTCTCCGAGGGCGCCGGCGTCAAGGACATCATCGCCGAGATGCGCCGCCGCGGCGAGGAGGTGCCGGTGGACGCCTTCGGGCATCCGCGCCTGGACAAGGTGAACGTCGGACAGTACGTCGGCAAGCGCTTCGGCGAGCTGCTCGGCGCGGAGAAGGTGCAGGTGTTCAAGTCCGGCTACTTCGCGCGCGCCGCCGCGCCGAACCTCAAGGACTTGCGCCTCATCGGCAAGTGCGCCCGCAAGGCCGTCGAGTGCGCCCTGAACGGCGTGAGCGGCGTCGTCGGGCAGGACGAGAACGACAGCGCGAAGATCCGCGCCTGCGAGTTCACGCGCATCAAGGGCGGAAAGCCGTTCAACGTCCGCAAGGGCTCCTTCCGCAAGATGCTCGCCGAGATCGGCCAGCCCTATCCGCGCAAGAAGCGCACGGTCGCCAAGTAGCCCCGCCGAGGCGTCTCCCCGTGGGCGAGATCACGCTAGAGGAGCTCAAGGGCGAGCTCCGGCGCGGCGCGCGCTGCATCCTGCAGCTGCGCCACGCCGAACGCCCGAAGATGGACCCGGACGACCCGTCGTTCGGCGACGGGCTCCACCTCACCCGCGAGGGGGCGAGGACTGCGCGGCTGCTCGGCGAGTCGCTCGCCGAGTTCCGCGAAGGCGCGGCGTTCTGCTCCAGTCCGCTCACCAGGACGCGCGAGACCGCCGCGCTGGTCGCGGAGGGCATGGGGCTTGGGGGCGCGGCGATCCCCGCCGACGAGCGCCTCGGCAACGGCTCGTTCTTCTACGACGACCCGCTGCGCGTCCTGCAGCTGTTCAACGAGATGGAGTTCTTCAAGGCCTGCTTCGCCTACTGCGGCGGGCAGCCCCTGCCGGGGCTCCGCGACATCCACGTCGCCGCCGACGAATGCGAGGACTTCCTGGTGAAGACGGCCGGCGACAGCCGCCTGCTCGTCGCGACGACCCACGACTGCTACATCGCCGCGTTTCTCGCCGCCCGCAAGGCGTTCAGGCCGTTCACGCGCGGGAACTGGCCGCGCTTCCTCGACGGAGCGGCGATCCTGACCTACCCCGACGGCTCGCGGCGCTACGAGCTGGTGCGCACCGGGCTCTCGCGCGGCATCTGCGGCGTCCGCCCCGTCCGCGCCGTCGTCTTCGACTTCGGCGGCGTGATGACCACCACCACCATGCCAGAGCGCGTCCGCGCCTGCACCGGCGAGCTCGGGATCGACTGGAACGTCCTCGCCGGCGGCTTCGACCGCTACCGCCGGCTGACCGACGGAGGCTTCATCACCATCGAGCAGATGTACGACCTCATCTGGGCGGACGCCGACCTGGAGCTTTCCGAGGAGGCGAAGGCGCGCGTGCTCGCCGAGGACCGCGCCAGCTTCCTGGAGGGATACGTCAACCGGCGGACGCTCGCGTGGATGCGCTCGCTCAAGGAGCGCGGCTACAGGATCGGGATCCTCACCAACATGCCGCCGGCCTTCGCCGTCCACTTCCGCCGCGTGTTCGCGGACTTCATCGCGCTCGCGGACGCGATGGTGATCTCCGGCGACGAGATGATGTTCAAGCCGCAGCGCCGCATCTACGACCTGCTCGCGTCGCGGATCGGTCTCCGCCCCGGCGAGCTGTGCTTCGTCGACGACGTGGAGGCCAACTGCGAGGGCGCCAGGCGCGCCGGGTGGCGCGCGATCCGCTTCGAGTCCAACGGACAGGCGGAGCGCGAGTTCGAGGAAAGATACGCCCAGTAAAGGAGGAAGAGAGATGGAACTGACGGTCCTGGTCAACAAGTTCGACGTCACCGGACGACTGGTGTCGCTGCAGCCGTTCGGCAACGGCAACATCAACGACACCTTCCTGGCGATCTACCGCAACACCTTCACCGAGACCCAGGTGATCCTCCAGCGCGTGAACCGCAACGTGTTCCCGGACCCGGAGGCGATCATGGCGAACATGCACGCCGTCACCAAGCACTGCCACGAGAAGCTGGAGGACGACGCGGCGAAGGGCAGGGACGACCGCGTGTGGCAGATGCCGCGCATCGTCAAGGCGAAGGACGGCAAGGACTTCGTCGTCGACGACAAGGGCGAGGTCTGGCGCGTCATCACCCGCATCATGTCCGCCCACGCGTTCGACGTCGCGCAGGGCCCGGAGCACGCGATGGAGTGCGGCGCGACGCTGGGGCACTTCCACTACCTCATCTCCGACATGGACCCGAAGGAGCTGACCGACCCGCTGCCTGGCTTCCACGTCACCTCCGGCTACCTGAAGGCGTACGACAGGACGCTCGAGACGGCGAACGCGAAGGAGCTGCTGAAGAGCTCGATGGAGGCGACGCGCCTCGCGAAGTTCGTGGAGGAGCGGCGCGGGCTCGCCGTCTGCCTGGAGAAGGCGCACGAGAATGGCGAGCTGAAGAAGCGGATGTTCCACGGCGACCCGAAGGTGAACAACATCATGATCGACGACGTGACCGGCAAGGGCACGGCGATGATCGACCTCGACACGGTCAGCCCCGGCCTCATCCACATGGACTTCGGCGACGCGCTGCGCTCGATCTGCAACCCGGCGGGCGAGGAGGAGACGAACCTCGCGAAGGTCGTCTTCGACGAAGACCTCTGCACGGCGTTCTGCAAGGGCTACATGCGCGAGGCGGGCGCGTTCCTGACCGACGCCGACCGCGAGCGCCTCTACGACGCGATCCGGCTGCTGCCGTTCGAGCTCGGTCTCAGGTTCTTCCAGGACTACCTCGCCGGCAACGTCTACTTCAAGACCAAGACGCCGGAGCAGAACCTGAACCGGGCGCGCGTCCAGTTCCGGCTCTGCGAGTCGGTCGAGGCGCGCGAGCGCTCGCTGCGCAGCGCCCTCGCCCGCCTCTGAGGCGATTCCGGGCGAGAGACGATTGCGAGCCCTCGCACTTCGGTGGGGCTGGCGTTCCATCGCCATGTTTCGCCTGACGCCATTGTCGGTTGTCCATCAGCGGTTGTCCTCGCGGCGCGCCGAGGACGTCGCGCCCTACCGACGCCAGAACGCACCAAGCACTAGGCACCAGGCACTAAGCGGCCCTCTTGCGCCAAGCGCGGCGGTTTTGGTATACTACGCGCTGTTGACAAAAAACAGGAAAGTGTCAAATATGAAGAAACTGATTATCGCCGTCTGCGGCGCGACGCTGGCTAACTTCGCTTTTTCGGCCGGATTCGGCCTTTATGAAGCATCTGCGCGCGGAAACGCCCTCGGCGGAACTCTCGTCGGCTCGACCAAGGACGCCTCCGCCGTCTACTACAATCCGGCGAACATGACAGAAATGACGAATGTGTCGGTCATGGTCGGCGCGACGATGGTCTGGCTCTACTCCGACATCAACGTCGACGGCGTCGGCGAGCGGAACATGAACCCCGGCATCTTCTGCATCCCCAGCATCTACGTCACGACGCCGGTCTGGGGCGACCTCCACTTCGGCCTCGGCATCTACTGCGAGAACGGCCTCGGCACCCGCTACGGCGACTACTGGTCGCTCTCCGCCGACACCGTGCGCACGACGCTGGAGCAGTTCACGCTCAACCCGAACCTCGCCTACAAGATCACCGACTGGTGGTCGGTCGCAGCCGGGCTCAAGATGAGCTACATCACCTTCTACAACGAGAAGCACCCCTACTGGGGAGCGCAGGGCTACGACCTCCTCAGCCGCC
This sequence comes from uncultured Muribaculaceae bacterium, assembly GCA_963606275.1. Lineage (GTDB taxonomy): Bacteria > Verrucomicrobiota > Kiritimatiellia > RFP12 > UBA1067 > UBA1067. The sequence goes on from CAVCXQ010000006.1 coordinate 6,709, forward strand.
TGGAGGGCGACGACATCTCCATCGGCTACAACTTCGGCACCACGCTCCGCCTCCTGGAGAGCGAGGACTTCGGCCGCCTCAGCCTCGGTTTCGTCTACCGCTCGCAGATCAAGCACAACATCGAGGGCGACTTCGACATCGACGGCACCGTCCCCTACGCCACCCCCATGGGCGCGATGAGCATTCCCTACTCCAGGACCGGCGGCGACCTCCACAGCGACGCGAGCGCGAGGCTGACCCTCCCGCAGTCCCTGACCCTCGGCCTGAACTGGGACTCCCCCGACGAGCGCTGGCACGCCGGCCTGGCGACGACGTGGACGCAGTGGTCGAGCGTGGACGCCATCAACTTCAAGATCCCCGCCCGTAGGCTGAACGCCAAGACCGGCCGGCTCGAGCCCAACTCCTACAACCTGCCGCTCGAATGGGAGGACGTCTGGCGCTTCTCCGTCGGCCTCGAGCACAACCTCACCGAAGACCTCGCGCTCCGCTGCGGCTACGTCTTCGACATGGACCCGTCGTCCGACGACCGCGGCACGACGATGCTCCCCGGCGGACACCGCCACATCGTCGGCCTCGGCGCCGGCTACTACATCTGGCGCTCGCTCCGCCTCGACCTCGGCTACAACCTGGTCGCGATGGAGCGCAGCGAACGCGACATCACCGTCAACGGACGCGCCCACGCCTTCGAGATCGACAAGGCGTTCTCCCACATGCTCTCGGCGTCCATCTCCTACACGTTCTGATGGCCGTGGCGGAGAGGCGGCGGATCCTGCTGGCGGAGGACGAGCGCGTCGTCCGCCTCTCGCTTTCCGCCCTCCTCTCCGGCGCCGGCTACGAAGTCAACGCCGTGCGCGACGGCGAGGAGGCCGTCCGCCGCTTCCGCGCCGACCCGCCCGACCTCGCGCTCCTTGACGTGATGATGCCGGGGACGGACGGACTCTCCGTCTGCCGGCGGATCCGCGAGACGGACGCCGCGACGCCGGTCGTCTTCCTGACCGCCCTCGACTCCGACGAGGCGCAGCTTCGCGGGCTCGGCGCCGGCGCGGACGACTACGTCGCCAAGTCCGCCTCCGAGGAGGTGCTCCTCGCGCGCGTCGCGACGGCCCTCCGCCGGCGCGACTGCGCCGCGCCGTCCGGCGACTTCGACTTCGGCTCGTGCCGCGTCTCCGCCCGAAGCCTGGAGCTGCGCGGCGCCGACGGATCTCGCGTCCCCTTGAAGGAGCGCGACGTCGCCATCCTGCGACTCTTCGCCGAGCATCCGCGCGAGGCGTTCAGCCGCGACTTCCTGCTCACGCGCTTCTGGCCGGCGGACGCCGACATAACCGACAACGCCCTGAGCGTCTACATGGCCTCCCTCCGCTCGCGCCTCGGCGAGGACGGACGCCTCCTGGAGGCCGTCCGCGGCGTCGGCTACGCCTACCGCCCGGACTGACGTCCGCGCCGCGACACCACCACGCCACGCCATGTTCCCGGTAGAAGCGAAGCTGGACGAGATAGCCGCCGCGCTCGCGGCGAACCGCGACGTCGTGCTGACCGCGCCGCCCGGCAGCGGAAAGACCACCTGCGTCCCGCCCGCCCTGCTGGACGCGCCGTGGCTCGGCGGACGCAAGATCGTGATGCTCGAGCCGCGGCGCATCGCCGCCCGCCGCTGCGCCGCCTACATCGCCCAGAGGCGCGGCGAGCCGCTCGGCGGAGTCGTCGGCTACCAGGTCAGGCTGGAGCGCAGGGTCTCCGCCGCGACCAGACTGGAGGTCGTCACCGAGGGACTCCTCGCCCAGCGGCTGATCGCCGACCCCGAGCTCTCCGACGTCGGCCTCCTCGTCTTCGACGAGTTCCACGAGCGCTCCCTCGCCTGCGACCTCGCCTTCGCGCTCGCCCTCGAGTCCAAGCGCGCCCTGCGCCCCGACCTCCGCCTGCTGGTGATGTCCGCCACCCTCGACGCCGACGAGGTCATGCACGGGCTTGCGCCGGCTGACGCCTCCGCGCCGCGCCCGTGCCTCGTCCGCGCCGATGGCAGGGTCTTCCCCGTCGAGACGCGCTACCTCGGCGACGTGCCGGTCGCCGCCGCCGTCTCCCGCGCCCTCGCCGAGACCGACGGCGACGTCCTCTGCTTCCTGCCAGGCGAAGGAGAGATAAAGAGAATAATCGAATTGTCGAATGATCGAATAATCGAATCGGGGGAGAAGGTCGACGTGCTGCCGCTATACGGCAGCCTTCCGAAGGAGGAGCAGGACAGGGTGTTCGCGCCGTCGCCGCGCCGCAAGGTCGTGCTGGCGACGTCCATCGCCGAGACCTCGGTCACCCTCGACGGCGTGACGGCCGTCGTCGACTCAGGACTCATGCGCGTGCCGCGCTTCTCGCCCGGCACGGGGATGACCGGACTCGTCACCCTGCCGCTCACCCGCGACCGCGCCGAGCAGCGCAGGGGACGCGCCGGACGAGTCCGCCCCGGCGTCTGCTACCGCCTCTGGACGGAGGCGGACGACGCGTCGCGTCCGGCGAAGGCGATGCCGGAGATCCTCGACGCCGACCTCTGTCCGCTCGTCCTCGCGTCGTCCGCCTGGGGCGCGGTCCGCCGCGCCGACCTGCCGTGGCTGACGCCGCCGCCGGCCGCCGCCTGGGACCAGGCCAGCGGACTGCTCGCCGCGCTCGGAGCGCGCGACGCGGACGGACGCCTCACCGCGAAGGGCGAGGCGATGGCGCGGCTGCCGGTGCACCCGCGCCTCGCGAACATGCTTCTCGCCTGCCGGCCCGGCTCGCCCGCCGCGCAGACGGCCTGCCGCCTCGCCGCCGTCCTCGAGGAGGGCGCGAAAAGCCGCGAGACCGACGTCCGCCACGTCCGCGTCACCCCGCGCGTCGCCAGGCTCGCCGACCGCTTCGAGACGATCCTGCGCGGATGCCGCGGCGCCGGGAGCGTCACCTCGGCGTCCGAGGGCGCGCTGCTCGCCAGGGCCTTCCCCGACCGCGTGGCCAAGGGACGCGGCAACGGCACCTTCAAGATGACCTCCGGCGGCGGAGCGTTCCTCCCTGACGACGACCCGCTCGCCCGCGAGCCGTTCGTCGTCTGCTGCGAGCTGGACGGACGCCCCGGCGACGCGCGGGTGTTCCGCGCCTGCCCCGTCTCCGGCGCCGAGGTCGAGGACCTCTTCGCCGACCGGATCCGCGAGGAGCCGTTTTGCGCCTGGGACCGCGCCGGCGAGCGCGTCAAGTGCGTCGTCCGCCGCCGCCTGGGCGCGCTGACGCTCGGCGAGTCAGACCGCCGCGCCGGCGCGGACGGCGACGACGGGCTGGCGAATGCCGTCGCCGACGCGCTGCTCGACGGAGTCCGCCAGAAGGGCGTGGACGCCCTGCCGGCCTGGACGGACGCGGCGCGGCAGATGCGCGACCGCATCCGCTTCCTCTCGCGGACGTTCGGCGAGGGCGAGTGGCCGGATCCGACCGACGCGAGGATGTTGTCCGCGCTGGCGCCGTTCGTCGGCGGCATCCGCCGCTGGCGCGACCTGGAGAGGGTCGACCTCTGCGCGGTGATGGATGCGATGCTGGCGGAGGCGGGACGCGACCGCCGCGCCCTCGACCGTCTCGCGCCGCCGCGCCTGGAGGTGCCGACCGGTTCGCACGTCCTCGTCAGGTACGACGGAGACGAGCCGACCGTCGCCGTGCGGCTGCAGGAGTGCTTCGGGATGACGGAGACGCCGAAAGTCGCCGACGGGCGAGTGCCGGTGGTGATGACGCTGCTCTCGCCGGCGCACCGTCCGATCCAGGTCACGAAAGACCTCTCCGGCTTCTGGCGCGGGGCGTATGCGGAAGTCCGCAAGGACATGCGCGGACGCTATCCCCGCCATGAGTGGCCGGAGGACCCGCTCTCCGCGAAGCCGACGCGCTTCGCCCGCTCCCGCCGCCGGTAGATGCACAGCATCGCTGCCGTAAAACACGACGCCGTTTTGCTCACCTTTCCTGAACCTCGTGTCACGAAGCACGCCTACCTCAGGAAGCCCCGCGTCACCGCCTCCCGGACGGCGGAGACGCGGTCGTTGACCCTCAGCTTTCCGAAGATCGCCTTCACGTGCATCTTCACCGTGTCCCTCGCGAGCCCCAGCCTCTCGGCGATCGCGTCGTTGGTGAGGCCGTGCTCCAGCTGCTCGAGCACCTGCTTCTCGCGGACGGTGAAGCCGCCGGTCAGCTCGCGCTTGTCGAACTGGGACTGGATCGCCTCGGGGATGTAGCGGCCGCCGTTCATGACGTAGCGGATCGCGGTCTTGATCTCGGAGGAGTCGCGGTCCTTGAGCAGATAGCCCTTTGCCCCGACCTTGAGCGACTCGTAGATGTCGTTGTCGGCGTCGCTTGTCGACAGCATGATGACCTTCTGGTCGGGTCGGTACAGGAGGATCTCCCGAAGCGCCTGCACGCCGTTCTTGTTCGGCATCCGTACGTCTAAGAGGACGACGTCCGGCTTCGTCTTCGCGACGAAGTCAGCGGCGCCCTCGCCGCCCGTCCACTCGCCGACGACCTTGAAGCCGTCCGTCTCGATTTCAAGCAGATACTTGATGCCCATCCGCGTCACGGCATGGTCATCGATCACGACCACTTTCGTCATGTCGTCACCCTCGTTTCGTTCCAGCGGCCTCGCCGCCGCCACTCGACCTGAAATCCGTTCTTCGCCGCGCGCTCGCGCATTCCCGAAAGCCCGAAATGCCCGGTCTCGGGGCCGAGCGCCGTCTTCGGGTCGAACGGCTCGCCGTCGTTCGAGATCCGGACCAGGTTCCGCTCGTGCAGGAGCACGACGTGCTTCGCGCGCCCGTGCTTCACGGCGTTCGTCACCGCCTCGCGCACGATCATCGCCAGGTCGCCGACGGCCTCGGCCGCGACCGGGGCCGGGTCGACGATCCGCATCCGCGCGCGGACGCCCGCCCGGACGAGGCCGTCGACGACGCCGCGGAAGGAATCCTGCAGGGAGAGGTCGGACTCGCTCCGGAGGTCCATCACCACGGCGCGGACTTCCTTCTTGGCGCTGGCGAGAAGCTCTCCGAGCGTGGACATGGCCGACTTCACGCGCGGCTCGACGTCCTTCATCCCGCCGACGCCGGTCGCGATGAGCTTCGCGCCCGCGAGATACTGCTCGATCGTGTCGTGGAGGTCGGCCGCCATGCGGCGGCGCTCCGCCGCGATCGCGGAAGCGGCGAGCCTCCGGTGGACGCTCCGCCGCCAGAGGATCGTAAGCGCGACGATCAGCGACAGCGCGCCGATCCCGAGCAGCAGGGCGGCGTAGAGGACCGCGTTCGGGACTTCCTGGACCTCGCGGACCTGGACGTCGTCCTTATCCTGCACGTGGAGCTCGCACTCGATGACGCCGCCATCGCTGCCGCAGCGGTTCACGGCGAGGCCCGTCGCGCGAATGCGCCGGTCAAGATACTTCCTGGGGTCGAGGGTCCCCGGCACGCGCACGCACGCGTCATGGTCGTCGAGGGTCGCCCGAAGCACCGTGGAGCGTCCGTCCTTTTCAGGCAGCACGTTGCGGACGCGTCCCTCGAGCGAGATCAGGCGGTCGTTCAAAAGCCCGCGCCGGAAGTCGGCCTGCTTGGCGCGATGAGGCTTCGGCAGCACGGCCGAGCTCGCGACCTCCACCTTGTCGGCCTGGTAGACGCGGCGGAAGCCCGAGAGGTCCATCCGTCCACTCACCTTCACGACGTCTCCGGCCTTTGGACGGTCCATGCCGGCGGGCAGCCGTACGTGCAGTCCCTGATGCGTCAGGTGCTCGGGCTCGAAGATCACGAAGGTGTCCGGCTCCAGTCCCGAGACGTAGCCGACGATCCCGACGACCGCGTCGTATTTCGTCAGCCGGTTCGTCGATGCGTTGAGCGCATACCCGACCTTGGCTGTCTCGCCTCGGACGCAGAATGCGCCGAATGCCAGCGCAACGGCAAGGAACCTGGACACGTAGTTCGTCATGGTCGTATTTTACCACAATTCGCGGCCTCTGGGCCGACGAACCTCTCGACCCAAGGACTCGGGGCGGTCGTCGCACCCTGCCGTCAACGGCGCAAGGCGCGCCGCACCCTACCGGCGCAGGGCTTCGGACTGCTGGCGGACGATCTCCTCCGCGAAGACGGGAACGCGTCCGGTGAGGGCGAAGAGCGCGGCCTCGGCGCGCTGGCCGTCGTAGAACGCGGTGATGCAGTCGCCGCGCGCCTGCGAGTCGTCCGCGATCGCCTCCGAGAGGTCGACGCGGCTGGCGCTGCCGACGGCGAACTGCTCGCGCACCGTCTCCAGGTTCTCCGCCGCGCTCCGCACGCTCGCGACCGCGCTGGCGACCGCCTCCCGCGAGTTGTCCCGCGAGGCGACCGCCGTCTCGACGGACACCGAAAGCACCTGCTCCGCCTCGTCGACGTCGGCCGCCGCGCTCTCGAGGGCGACGACGGCGCGGTCGACGGCGGTGGTCTTGCGGAAGCCCTCGAAGACCGACTGCGCCGCCGAAAAGCCCCAGCGGAACGCCCACAGCGGGTCGGTCCACGAGAGCGACGCGCTCGCGGTTATGGACGGATAGAGGTCGGCGACCGCCGCGTCGACGGAGTGTGAGGCGGCGCGGAGCCGCGCCCTGGCGACGCGCATCGCCGGCGCGTTCGTCCGCGCCAGCGCGAACGCCGAGTCCACGCCGTCGTCGGTCGCCGCGAACGCACGCCGCACCGAGTCGAAGCCTGTCGCGTCCGTGCCGAACGCCGTCGCCCACGTGCCGCGGGAGGCGTCGACGCCGAGGGACTGCATGAGCGTCGCGCCCGTGGTCTCGACGAGGTTGGACGCCGCCACTACGCTCTGCCGCGCCTGGGCCAGGTCGAGCCGCGCCTTCAGCACGTCGAGGCGGTTCGCCTCGCCGGCCTTGCGCCTCTCCTCCGCGCGCGCCAGGTGCTCCGCGTACTGCAGCTCGTTCGTCGCCGCCACGGACAGCAGGGCGCGCTTCTCGTAGAAGTCGAAGTAGGACTCGGAGACTTCGCGGAACACGCCGAAGACCTCCTCGGCCAGCGAGAGCTCCGCCGCCACGACCTGCTCGGCCTGCGAACGCGCCTTCGCCGCGTAGCGCCCGAAGTCGTAGACGAGGAGGTCGAGCGAGAGCGCGGCAGTCGCGCCGCCGCGCGTCCGCCAGCCGCCGTCGCCGATGTGCGTTCCGTCGCCGGCCTCGCTGTGCCCGGCGGACAGCGAGAGGTGCGGCGCGGTCAGCGGCGAGCCGCCCAGCACCGGCGCGTCCGCCGCCAGGGCGCGGAGCGCGAGCCTCGCGTCACGCACCGCCAGGGCCTTAGCCGCGACGGACGGGCGGTTGGTCATCGCGAAGTCGACGAGCCGCTCCAGCGAGGCGCCCCGGAAGTCGACCGCCTCGGCGGACGCAGCCGCCGCGCAATCGTCCCCCTTCGGGGCAAGGGCGCGCTGGGCCTCGCGCGCGTCGCGGATGGTCGAGCAACCTGACGCCAGCGCCAGCGCCAGCGCGGTCCGGACAATTCCCCTGTAGATCTCCATGCGGGACATTATACCCGATTTTCCCTCCGCCCGCCCGCTCAGACATTCATTGGCGGCACGTAATGGATTAGTCGTTTGCGAAACTCTCATTAGCCTCCCTTCGCGTCCGTCCTGTCGCTTGCCGACGTGCGGCGCGTTTCGGGGCA
>CAVCXQ010000006.1:14404-14508 GCA_963606275.1 uncultured Muribaculaceae bacterium
GCTCCCGCCTCCGGGCGGGCGACTTGGGCGTCCTGCGGCCGTGCGGCGACCGCGAATTTCCGCGCATGGCTTCGTCGCCGCGGAGCCGTCTCCTCGCCCTGCGC
>CAVCXQ010000007.1:0-14348 GCA_963606275.1 uncultured Muribaculaceae bacterium
TCCACGCCACCGGCATCGACGTCGTCCAGGACGGCGACAGCGTCCTCGGCGTCGTGTTCCAGTCCAAGCAGGGCATGCAGGCGGTTCTCGCGAAGGAGGTCATCGACTGCACGGGCGACGGCGACGTGTTCTTCGCCGCCGGGTGCGGATACCGCCAGATCACGCACGCCATCGGGCACACCTCCCGCCTCGGCAACATCGACCGAGTGACCGCGAAGCGCCAGCCGAAGGACCCCGGTCCAGGCTACGACGGCATGTCGCCGTGGTGGCCGACGCGCAGCAACGAGGGCAATGGCACGACATGGTGGGGCGGACAGCTCGGGCCCAAGGGCGACGGACTGAACGTCCGCGACATCTCGCGGGCGGAGGTCCAGCGCCGCAGGTTCTGGTGGGAGCACGTGGAGAGGATGCGCAGGACGCCCGGCTGGGAGCAGGTCTACATCGCCAACAACTGCTCGATCATCGGCGCACGAGCGACGCGCCTCCTGGAGTCGGAGCTGGTCGTCGACCGCGTCGCCGCGGAGGCGAAGAGGAACGAGACCGAGATCGTCGGCTGGATGGGCAACGACAGCGCGCACAACGGCATGGCGGTGAGCTATCGCTCGCTCGTCCCGAAGAAAGGCGACCACGTGCTCGCGGCGGGGCGGTGCATCGGCGCCCCGGACACCGTTGACACCTACCGTCTCATCGCGCCGTGCTTCGTGACCGGCCAGGCGGCCGGCGTCGCCGCCGCGCTCGCCGCGCAGAAGGGCGTCGCGCCGCGCTCGCTCGCCTACGCCGACCTCAAGCGCGAGCTCGTGAGGCAGAAGGCCTATCTCGGCTGAGGGACGGACTTTGGACATGAAGAGCTGTGTCATGAAATGCGCTGGCCTCGCGGGGCTTGCGCTGTGCGTCCTGCCGACGCCGCGGGCGCAGGCGGACGAGACGCCATCGCCGGTCGTCTCGTTCGTCCTCCCGAACGGACGCCCGAGCGAGACGGAAGTCCGCGAGCTCGTGCGGACGCTCCACGCGAACGGCTTCGGGCAGTTCATGCCCTATCCCTCGACCGGCCTCGACTACGACTACCTTGGCGAGGACTTCTTCCGGATGATTGGCTGGTTCATCGACGAGGCGCGGCGTCTCGGACTCAAGGTCTGGCTTTACGACGAGTTCAACTGGCCGAGCGGAACGGCGCGCGGGCGCGTGCCGGCGGAGAACGCGGACTGCCTTTACCGGGAGCTGGTCGCCGTCACTAACGAGGTCGGCGACGTCGCGTGGCAGACGCTCGTCAGCCGCGAGAAGAACGTCGACAACTACTGCCTCGACACGAACAACCTGGAGCCGGAAAGCGTGACGCGCTTCCTCGAGCTGACGCATCACGAGTATGCGCGGCGCTTCGGACGCGACATGGGGACCGTGATCAAGGGGTTCTTCACGGACGAGCCTGGCCACTGTTCTAGCGCCTGGCGGCTTCGGCGTCCGCCGAACCAGGCGCTGGCTGTCCCCTACTGGCGCTCGATGGAGGACGACTACGCGGCGGCGACTGGCGGGCGCGAGTTCCGCGCCGACTGCATGGAGGAGATGAAGGCCGGCGCGCTCGCGACCGGCGAGGCGCTGCGCACGTGGACGGCCATCCGCTCGGAACGCTACCGTAAGTCCTATTTCGACCGGATCGCGGCGTTCTGCGCCTCGAACGGCATCGTCTCGACCGGCCACCTCTACGCGGAGAACGACCCGGCGACCTGCGCGCGCATAAACGGCCTTCCGCTGCGGACGCTGGAGGGACTGACGAAGCCCGGCATCGACCTCATCGTCACGGGCATCTGGCCGGAATACGAATGGATCACGCTGGCGCTCGGGCAGTCCGCCGCGTGGCACTGCGGACGTCCGGGATCCGCCGAGCTGTTCGCGCTTGGCCCGTGCGACCTCACGTTCGCGATGATGCGCCGGCAATACTGGATTGCCGCGCTGTTCGGCATTGACACGTATTTCCAGAGCCTCTACCACCAACGGGCCACGCGCTTCGAGTTCAAGGACGCGTGGGCGATGTTCACGTCCCCGGCCCAGCCGTGGTTCGGCGAGTTCCGCCTGCTGCACGACGAGGCTCGGAAGGCAGCGGCCTGGGCCCGCAAGCCGCAGGCGTACTCGCTGGCCGTCGTCTATCCCCAGCGGACGGTCGGGGCCTGCGGGCTCGCGGGGCGTCCCGCGCCCGACATTGCGGGGCTTTGTAGTGCGCTCTCCTGGAACGGATTCAACTATCTGCTGATCGAGGAGGACGAGAAGACCAGCCTGCCGAACGTCCTCGACTGGCAGGGGACGAATCTCGTGGACCGCGCGACCGGGGCGCGGCTCGTCGGCGCGGAGGCGGTTCTCGACTGGGCCGAACGCCGGCTCGGACGGCGGCGGACGCCGGGGCGGATCGTCCGCGACTACCTCGACGGGTCGCGCGTGACGGTCGACGTCGAGGCCTGTTCCGTGACGGTCGAGACGAAGGGCGGAGAACTGACTGCGGCCACGTCTTCCGCATCCAAGAGCCGCGACGTCCTCCCCGACGCCGAGACCAGATGGCGGCTGAAGCTGGACGGCCCGTCGCGCCGCCGAGTCTGGTTCTGGACGTCCGACGCCGGCTGGGTCGCCAAGCTTCCGTGGGAGTCGGAGCCCAAGGCCAAGGCAGAGAGGCGGCGTCGCGACCAGCCGGACAACTCGGCGAAGGTCACGCTGGAAACCGACCTGAAGGGAATCCGCTTCGTGTTGCGCACGGCGGGGAAGGACCGGCTGTCGGTCACGCTCGACGGACGGCCGCTCGAGTTTTCCGAGGAGGCGACGTCGCTCGTCTATTCCTTCAACGAAATATGCCGCGAGACGAAGCCGATGGACTTGGCGGCGGGCGAGCACGTCCTGGTCCTTTCCGGCGGGCGGGACGGCAAGATGTTCTACCCCGTCCTCTGGATGGTCGGGGACTTCGCCGAGCGCGCGCCGGGGAGGCTGTCGCCCGCTCCGACGTCCGTCGGCCTCGGCTCGCTGGCGGCGGCGGGGCTTGGCTCATTCGCCGGGACGGCGACATATTCGGCCGAGGCGACGTTCGCTCGCGGCGAGCGGCTGGTCGTGGACGGCGGCGGCGCGGTCGTGCGCGTCCGCTACGGGGGACGCGACCTGGGGGCGCGCGGCTGGAGTCCGTTCGCATGGGAGATTCCGTCAGATCTCGTGGGGCGGCGGCTGCCGCTGGAGATCGACGTCATCACGTCCGTCCGCCCGATCTTCGGTTCGGAGAAGTCGCCGGACGCCTGCCTGAACCATTCGCTCTGGCTTGCGTCCGCCCTGGCTGACCCGTCGCCCGTCGGGCTTCTGCGCGTGACGGCCGAGACCTCCTCGCCTCCGCGAGCGCCGTGATCGCGCGCCGTGAGGCCGCCGTCAGTCCTCGACGGACGGCTGGCTGCGGCGCATTGCCTTGATCGCCGAATGCGCCCGCTTGTCGGCCAGCATCTTTTGCTTCTGGCGGCGCGAGCGCCGGCGCTTCTGGCGCCGCGCCTTCTCCGCCTTCTGCCGCGCCTCGCTCCTGCGGCCGCGCTCGCGCTCGAGGATCAGCTCGGCGAGAGTCCGCCGCGCCAGCCAGCGGTTCGTCTCCCGGCTGCGCGTCTCGCCGCAGCGCACGGACATTCCGCTCGGCGCGTGCGAGAGGCGGACGACGCTCGAGGTCTTGTTCGTCTTCTGTCCGCCCGGCCCGCCGCCGAGGATGAAGCTCTCCTCGACGTCCTCCTCGAAGACCGACGCCTCCGCCATCAGCGCCCGGATGCGCCCTATCGTCTCGGGGGAGATCACCGTTCGCCGCCTCAGTAGCCGAGGTCTTCGTCGACGACGATCACCTTGGTCGGGGTGTGAGACGGGCAGCGGTCGAACACGGCCGTCACCTTGCAGATGCGGTCGGGCGAGTCGCAGTCGCCGCACAGCCCGGTCGCCGCGCACGGCGTCTTCTTGCCGAGGCGCCGGCAGTTCGGCCCGCAGGCATGGCGCTTGGCGCGGCCGATCGCCTCCAGGACGCCGCCGGCGACGAGCTTGTTCCTTCCGACGACGTAGACTACGCGCTTCGGCCCGTAGATGGACGCCGCCACGCGGTTTCCCGTCCCGTCGATGTTGACGATCACGCCGTCCTCGGTGATCGCGTTCGCGGACAGGAGGAAGAGGTCCATGTCCGTCCGGTGGTCGCGGATCTCCTTGCCGGCGGCGGCGAGCGCGTCGCGGACGCCAAGGGCCTTGACCGTCTCCGAGCCGCCCCAGCCGACGGACTGCGCGGTCTCGGCCTCCTTCATGACGAGCGCGGCGGCCTCCTCCTTCGTCGCGACTGCCGTCGCCTCGTATCCGCGGCGCTCCAGCGCCGCAACCGTCTTCGAATAGTCGTTCATCTCCGTCCTCCCCTTTCTGCGCGTAGTCTAGCACAACCCCCGACCCCGCGCAACCGACTCTTGTAATGAGTCAGGGATTCAAAATGACCCCATTGACGCGGCGTGTCAGAAAGTGTATAATGGTGTCAGAAAATGTCAGAGAAGGGCAGACAGAGTGTCGCTGAGTCGACGGTGGCGGATTCGGGCGTCCTGTTCGGGCGCCACGACTACGCGCTCGACCCGAAGAAGCGCCTCACCATTCCCAGCGAATGGCGCGGCGTGTTCTCCGGCGGCATCGTCTACGTCATGCCAGACCGCAAGGAGAAGTGCCTCAACCTGTATCCGAAGGCGGAGATGGACTCCTTCCTCGGGCAGTTGCGCCAGAAGGCGCTGCTCGACCCGGCGCTGAACCGCGTCTTCGCCAAGATCGGCGCGGTCTCCCAGCAGCTCTCGTTCGACGTCCAGGGCCGCGTCCGCATCTGCGACAAGCTTCTCCAGTTCGCGAACCTGACGACGACGGTGGCGATGGTCGGCTCGTTCCGCATGGTGAAGCTCTACGCGCCGGAGGCGCTCGGCCCGGAGGACGCGGTGGACATCGGCGAGATCGACAGCGTGCTTACAGCGGCGGGGATGTGAAAGATGGAGATGGAGCACATACCTGTCCTGTTCGAGGAGACGCTCGGGGCTTTGTCCGTCAAGGCGGGCGGCCGCTACGTGGACGGGACGCTCGGCCGCGCCGGCCACGCGCGCGGTATCCTGGAGCGCGGCGGCGAGGTGCTTGGCATCGACCGCGACGACGACGCGCTCGCGGCGGTGCGCTCGCTGGGGCTTCGCGGACTGACCGCCGCGAAGGGAAGGCACGGCGACCTCGCGGAGATCGTTCGGGCGCACGGCTGGGACGAGGTGGACGGCGTGCTGCTCGACCTCGGCGTGTCGAGTCCGCAGCTCGACGACGCTGGGCGCGGCTTCAGCTTCATGCGCGACGGCCCGCTGGACATGCGGATGGACAGGTCGTCCGGCCCGACGGCGGCGGACGTCGTGAACGGCGAGGGCGCGGAGCGCCTCGCGGAGATCTTCCGCGACTTCGGAGAGGAGCCGCAGGCGCGGCGGATCGCGAAGGCGGTCGTCGCGGCGCGCGCGGACGGGACGAGGTTCTCGACGACGGCGGAGCTGGCGGGGTTCGTCGAGAGGCTGGTCGGACGGCGCGGCGGGAAGCATCCGGCTACGCGCGTCTTCCAGGCGCTGCGGATGGCGGTGAACGACGAGCTCGGCGAGCTTGAGAGGGCCTTGGACGGGGCGATGGCGGTGCTGAAGCCGGGCGGACGCCTCGCGGTCATCACCTTCGAGAGCCTGTCCGACAGGATCGCGAAGAGGTTCTTCGCAGCGCACGTCGGGCGGATGCGCTCGCTGCAGCGCGGCGGCGAGGAGTGGGAGGGGGAGATGCCGCGGGCGGTCGCCGTGACCCGCCGCGCGGTGAAGGCCGGGGATGCGGAGGTCGCGGCGAACCCGAGGTCGCGCAGCGCGAAGCTGCGCGCGGTGGAAAGGACGTGAGGAGAACATGAGGAAAAACAGGAAGAGGTCCAGGAGGATGTCCGCGATCGCGGCGAACTCGACGCGCTTCGGCTCGATCCTGGCTTTGTTCGCCGTGATGGCGATTCTCTACGTGCTGTCGTCGTCGAGCTGCAGGCAGCTCAAGGACGACGAGGGGCGCATGGAGCGGACGCTCGCGAAGCTGGAGGAGTCGTACCGCCGCGAGTCGATGCGCTGGGAGGAGATGAAGACGCCTGAGCGGGTTAGCGCGGCGCTCGCCCGTCACGGGCTGAAGATGGAGCTGCCGTCGGCCGGCCAGCAGATACGCCTGAACGCCGACGGCGCGCCTTATCCGAACCAGATCGCGCTCGTCCGCCTCCGCCAGCGGTCGGCGACGTCGGTGGCGCGCGTCGCGCCGCCGGCGTCGCCGTCGCGCAAGGCGCGCGGCGTCCGCTGACGGGCGATGACGATTCGCGGCGAGAACTGGCGCTTCTGGCTGCCCGTCGCCCTGCTGGCGGCGTTCGCGGCCGGCGTGACGGCCAAGCTCGTGCGCGCCCACGTCGACCCTTCGGTGGCCGCGCCCGACTACACGTTCACCCGCCGGCTCGCCGCCCCGCGCGGCGCGATCTACTCCGCCATGGGCAAGGGCTACCCCTTCGCCAAGTCGGTGCCCTACTGGACGTATTCGCTCGACCCGGTCGCGCTCACCAACGCCATCGTGCGCCCGAAGGGCGAGAAGCGGCCGCGCACGAAGGAGGCGATCGTCAGGACGGTCGCGGACGCACTCGGGCTTGACTACCGGACTGTCCTGCGGATGGCGAACGCCGCGCCGCGGCCAGGCTGGCGCGACCAGTTCCTCGCGCTCTCGTCCGACCCCGACGCTCACCGGACGCTCGCGGACTCCTCCCTTGTCGCCGGCGTCGCGATCCACGACACCCAGGTGCGGCAGTACGTCCACGGCCGCCGGCTCTCGCACGTCGTCGGCAGCGTGAACGCCGAGGGCGTGGGCTCGTGCGGCGTCGAGCTGCGCTTCGACCGCGAGCTCTCCGGAACGCCGGGGCTCGTCCAGGGGATGCGCGACGCTCGCGGGCGCGAGCTCTACGACAAGCGCCAGGTCTCAATCGACCCGACGCCCGGCGCCGACGTCTACCTGACCGTCGACCACAACGTCCAGAGCGAGGCCGAGGACGCGCTCGCCTGGGGCGTGGGCGAGTTCGGCGCAGGCTCCGGCTGGTGCATCGTCATGGACGCGCGCGACGGCGCGGTGCTGGCGATGGCGTCGCTGCCGAACTTCGACCCGCCGGCGTTCGGGCGGACGCCCGACGGAGCGAAGCTCAACCGCGCCGTCGCCTTCAACTACGAGCCCGGCTCGGTGATGAAGACCATCACCGTCGCCGCCGCGATCGACGCCGGCGTCGTCCGCCCCGACAGCGTCTACCGCACCAACCGCGACGACCCCGACTACTACCGGCTGCCGGGCGACGGCTCGCACGCCTGGGAGCCGACGATGACTGTGAAGGACGCCCTCGTGCGCTCGTCGAACATCGTCGTCGGCAAGCTCGCTTACGACTTCGGCCCGAAGCGACTCCACGCGGCGATGCTCGCGTTCGGCTTCGGCGCTCGGACGGGCATCGAGCTCCCCGGCGAGCAGTCGGGGATCCTGCCCGACCCGAACCGCCGCCCATGGGACAAGGCGTCGCGCTCCCGCGCCGGCATCGGGCAGTTCGTCGCCGTCACCGCCATCCAGATGGCCGGCGCCTACCAGGCGATCGCCAACGACGGCGTCAGGATGCGCCCGCGCATCGTCGACCGCGTGGTGCGCTCCGACGGCACCGTCGCCTACCGGAGCGAGCCGACGCCGGCCGGACGCCCCATCTCCGCGCAGACGGCGCGGACGATGCGGGAGATGATGACCGAGGTCGCCTCGCCGCGCGGCACGGCCCGCCGCGCCGCGATACGCGGCTACTCCGTCGCCGGCAAGACCGGCACCGCCCAGAAGCAGCTCCCCGGCGGGCGCGGCTACGCGCCAGGCCTCTACCGGGCTACCTTCTGCGGCATCGTCCCCGCCTCCGACCCCGCGATCGTCGTGCTGGTCACGCTGGACTTCGACGAGCGGACGCGCTGCCACCAGGGCGGGAACTCCGCAGGGCCGGTGTTCAAGCGCGTCGCCACGTCCGCGCTCCGCTACCTGATGGTCCCGCCCGACCGCCCGGAGGAGCTCGCCGACGGCGACTGGGACTGCGAACGCTCGCGGCAGACGAACTCGCCGACGCGGCAGTTCGTTCCATCCGGCTCGATGCGGTAGCTGTAGCGCGCCTCGACCGGATTGTCCGGCAGGCTCTCGAACGTGAGGACGACCGCCCCGTCGTCCTCGCGGCGGACGTTGACCGCGGCCTGCGTATGCTCGCCGCCGACGCCCAGGAGGGCCGTGAACGGCACGTAGCCCACTTGCGTGAGGCCGATGAGCAGCAGGTTGCGCTGCACGTGCGTGATCCGGTCGCCGAAGACCCTCTCGACCTGACCGACGAGAGCGCGGGCGTTCTGGAGGTGCTGCGCGTCGCTCAGCCGCTGCCCGACGAACGGACGGAAGTCCGCCGTCTCCTCAACCCCTCCGCAGTCAATGGTGATGACCGGGAAGTTCCGCTTGAAGTCCTTGACCAGCGCCTTCTCGAGGTCGTCGTCCGTCTTGACGAGCGCGTCCTGGGCCGTGTAGAGCGGCGGCGCCGAGACGTAGTCGCGATTCGCGTCCGACACGAACTTCGGGTCGCCGATGCCACTGCGGATGGCCGCCGTGAAGCCTGCGCCGTTGAAGAGCCCGATGCCGACCTGCTGATGCAGCATGAGCATCTGGTCGATCGTCCGCCCCACGCCCTTGACGCCTTCGGGCCCGTGCTTGGACGTCAGCGCCACCGCCAGGCGGTCCATCCGCGCCACGAAGGCGTTGGTGAACGACCGCGAGCCGAGCGCGCCGGCCGCCTTCGGGACGCTCTCGCCGAAGCACGCCTTCCAGACCGTCGCGCCCGTGAGGCGTCCCTGCGGCTGGAGGCGCCGCATCTTCGGCATCTTCTCGGCGACGAGCGCCAGGGCGAACGAGACGTAGGAGAGGTCGTCCTCGTTCCGCAGGAAGCCGAGGGCGATGTCGGCGCGGTCGGCGCGCTGGCCGCGCGGGGAGCCGGCGAGCGCTGGCGCGATCTGGTCGGCGTGCCTCACGCCCTGGTAGGCGCGGGACAGGACGGCGGAGCTGAGGTTGAACGTCTGCAGCGTGACGATAAGATACGGCGAGGAGAAGTCGCGGATGCCGCGGGCGATGTCGGAGAGGTCAGCGGCCTCGCGGCGCTCCGGGTCGCGAAGGTCGCGCTCGACCAGGTCCATGAGGAACTTCGTCGCCTCCTCGCCGAGGACGACGCCCGGCCTGCCGTCCGCCGGGTGCGCGATCGCGTCGACCGCGCCCTGCACATGCCGCCTCACCTCGTCGGAGACGGCCAGGTCTTCGGCGACCTTGGCGAACGTCGTGACGACACCCTTGGACGAAAGCGACTGCGCGTCGCCGGCGCGGAGCTCGCCCCAGGCGTCGAAGCCCGTCGCGTCGCGGATGGCGTTCATGACCTTCGCGACGGACTTGCGATCGAGGAGCTTCCGCGTCTCGAGCAGGTTGCCATCCGCGTCCAGGCCAAGCGCGCGGCGAACGGAGGCGAGAGCCCGGGTCGAGGCGTCGTTCCCGTCGGCGAGCATCGCCGTCGCGATCTCCGAAAGCCTCGCGCGCAGTTCGTTGCAGCTCTCGCGCATCTCGTCGGACGGCTTGCCGCCGCGCTCGCCGAAGTGGGTGTTGAACTTCACGACGCGGCCGTCGAGAAGGCCGATGTTGCCCTTGCCGCCGGACGTCTTCTCGGACGAGCCCGAGCCGTAGGCCAGCTTCGCGATCTGCGCAAGCGCCTCCTGGTTGCCAAGTCCCCTGATGTCAAGTGCCATGCTGTTCGTCTCCTTCGGTTCGTTCGTTTGCTTCTGTTTCGATTGGTTAAAGGTTCTTCCGCCGGGCATTCGCCGCGACAAGCCGACTACGCGCCACGGCGAGCTAGGTTACCACAGATCGAGACCTCTAATCTCGATGAGCGCACGCCAATCGTCATTCGCGCCGCTCGCGGTGAGGTTTGGTATAATACGCGCCAATCCGCCTCCGCGATGGCTTTCGGGGGCGCGACGAACAGACCTTTAGACGGGAAGATCCGAGATGAACGAAGGCGCGTTTTTCCAGGACCTGGCGGTCCTGATGGTGGCGGCGGGGCTGGTGGCGGCGGTGTTCGCC
This sequence comes from uncultured Muribaculaceae bacterium, assembly GCA_963606275.1. Lineage (GTDB taxonomy): Bacteria > Verrucomicrobiota > Kiritimatiellia > RFP12 > UBA1067 > UBA1067. The sequence goes on from CAVCXQ010000007.1 coordinate 10,192, forward strand.
AGGCTTGGCTGGCCGAAGGTGCTCGGCTACATCCTCGCCGGCGTCGTCATGAGCCCCAACACCTGGGGCGGCAGCTTCCTCCAGGACCTGTCCTCGACCAACATCATCGGACAGCTCGGCGTCGTCTTCCTCATGTTCGGCATGGGGCTTTCGTTCTCCGCCAGGGACATGAAGAAGATCGGCGGCGTCGCGCTGCCGTCGGCGGCGCTGGACACCGCGGTCATGATCTGGCTCGGCTACGTGGTCGGCACCAAGGTCTTCGGATGGGGCGACGTGCCGTCGTTCTTCCTCGGCGTGGCGATCTGCGACTCGGCGACCACGATGCTCGCCAAGGTCATCGACGAGATGGGCTGGTCGGGCCGCCCGTTCTCGAAATACGTCCTCGGCACCTCCGTCTGCGAGGACATCATCTGCGTCGGCGCGATCGCCGTCGCCACCGGCTTCGCGTCCGGCAAGGGGATGTCCGCCGCCGCCCTCGCGACGTCGCTCGGCGGGCTGACGGTGTTCTTCCTCACCGTGCTGGTGGTCGGGTTCGTCTTCGTGCCGCGCCTCCTGAAGTCCGTCGCCAAGCGCCACGACGACGAATCCCTGGTGCTGGCGATCCTCGGCTGCTGCTTCCTCGTCTCCTACTTCGCCTACCGGCTGGAGTATTCGCTCGCCCTTGGCGCGTTCCTGGTCGGACTGCTCGGGTCGACGAGCGTCGTCCGCGAGCGGCTCGCCTCGCTCGCCGACCCGCTCAAGTCGATGTTCTCGGCCGTGTTCTTCGTGTCCATCGGGCTGCTCGTCGACCCCTACGCGCTCCTCCGCTGCCTTCCGCAGGTGCTGCTCGTCTCGGCGGTCGTTGTCGTCGGCAAGATGGCCAACAACCTCGTCGCCTCGCTGCTCTGCGGGCTGGACGTGAAGACCTCGGTGCAGAACGCCTTCGGCCTCGCGCAGATCGGCGAGTTCGCCTTCATGACGGCGATCCTCTACGCGGGGCTCCAGGGCGACGCGCAGACGCCGATGTTCCAGATCGCGGTCGGGGCGTCGCTGCTGACGACGCTCATGAACCCGTTCATGATCCGCCTCTCCGACCGCGTCGGCGACTGGGCGGAGCGCCGCATCCCGGCGCGCGCCTCCGACGCCCTCGAGTCCTACCGCGCGTGGCGCGAGAAGATCCTCGCGTCCAAGGGCTCGCCGGCGTTCGCCAGGCTCAGGATGTCGGCGATCCGCCTGGCCGTCTACGCCGTGCTGACGTTCTCCGGCTGCTTCGTCTGCTCGCGGCTCTCGACCTTCGACTACTCGAAGTTCTCCATCTGGTTCGAGCGGCACGACGAGCTGGTGTTCTTCGTCGCGGCGAACCTGCTGTCCGTCGCGCTGCTGCCGCTGGCGATCATGGAGTCGCGCACGATCGGCGACGCGGTGGCGGAGATGCTCGCCGGCCGCTCGCGCTCGCGCGCCCTGGAGGCGTTCCGCAGCACTGCCCGCCTGCTGTCGAGCCTGCTCGCGGTCGCGCTGTTCCTCTTCGTCTGGCTGGCGATCGGCCTCGCCATCCTGCCGCAGAACCCGCTGGCCCTGTGGATCTCCTTCGGCGTCATCGTCGTCGTCGCGGTCGTCGGCTGGCAGTTCCTGCTCAAGTCCGGGCGCAACGCCATCCGCCGCTTCAACAGCTCCCTCACCGAGGAGGAGCGCCGCGAGGGGCTGGAGCGCACGATGACCGTGCCGGTGCCGGAGGGCGTCCTCCACCGCGTCGCGCTGACGGCCGACTCGCCGGCGGTCGGCGGCACCGTCGTCTCGCTCAACGTCCGGGCCAAGACCGGGGCCTCGATCGTCTCCGTAGTGCGCGACGGACACGTCTACCGCAACGTCGGCCCGGAGCTGGAGTTCCGCATCGGCGACGAGCTCGTCGCCATGTGCGACGCGAAGCAGCTCGGCGCCCTCAAGGACCTGCTCGGCGTCACCGCCTGACGCGGGGCCTCCGCGCCTCCGCCTACGGGCAGTTGCGGGGGACCTGCCACTCGACGCGTCCGGCGTCGCGGTAGTCCGAGACCTTCATGTCGTGGCCGACCATGCGCAGCGCGCGGTCGAACATCGTGTCGCACATCGGCGTGTCGCCGCGCGACCACACCTCCGCCGGAGACCCCCACGCCGCCCAGCTGCCGAAGCGATACTGCTTCACCCAGTCGTTGCCGCGCAGCGGAAGCCACGTCGTCTGCAGATAGCCCGCCCCGCCGACCTCCGCCAGCGTCTCCGCCATCTCGCGCATAACGCCGACGTTCAGCCACGGGCAGCCGACGACGGAGAAGCCCTTGCCGGCGAAGTGCCGCATCGTCGGGAAGGTCGTCCCGGCGTCGTCGGCGACGCGGTCGCCGTACTGCCAGTCGCAGACGACCACGTCCTTCGGCAACGTGTCCGCCATCTTCGCCGTCCGCTCCGACCCGCTGGCGATGAACCCCTTCCAGCGGGCGTCCTTCGAGTCCAGCATCATGTCGTGCCATATCATCGCCCGCGCGCCGCGCTCCTTCGCGAACGCCGCCAGCCCGGCGACGTGCTCGCCGGCGAGCTCTCCGTAGGGGCGCTTCCGGCACTCCGGGCACGACGGCGGCTGTGCCTCGTCGCAGCCGAGATGGACGTAGGGCGGGCTGCCGAACGCGTCCAGCAGCTCGGCGACGAGCTCGCGCAGCACCTTCTGCGCCGCCGGGTTGGTCAGGCACCAGTTCCATCCGCCCGGCTCGAAGAGCGGCTCGTGCTCTGGGCTCATGTCGAGGACTGAGTGCTTCGACGAGCAGGCGCGCGACGCGCCGGCGTGGCCGAACGCGGCGACCTGCGGGACGAGCTTGACGCCGAGGTCGCGCCCCAGCGCGGCGAGGCGTCGCACCTCCGCCTTCGTCATCGGCCCGTCCGCCCAGCCGAACCACGGATGCCGCTCGCTCCTGAACGTGCCCCACGTCTCCAGGACGACGTAGTTGAACTTCATCAGCGCGGCGAGGCGGACCGCCCGCTCGACCTGCTCCGCGCGCACCTCGGGGAACCAGCAGAGGTGGACTCCGCGGAACGCGAGGCGCGGCGCGTCGGAGATCGAGAGCGTCGGCAGCACATGCCCCTCCGTCGTCATCGTGCCGCGCCTGGCGATTGCGAGCTGGCGGAGCGAATACGCCGCCCAACGGACGCCGGCGAGCGAGCGGGCGGCGACCTTCACGCCGGAAGCGTCGGCGCGGACGGCATACGCTTCGTCGCCGTCGCGAAGCGGCAGTCCGAACTTGCCGGAGACGACCCTGGGCGCGAGCTTGCCGTACCACGCGGCGAGGTGGGACGCGAGCCACGCGGCGGCCTCCGCGTCGGGGCAGTCCAGCGTGACCGTCGTCGCCGCGTCGAACGCGACGGGGGAGTCCATGTCGGACGACATCTCGGCCGGACGCGGCATCGGCTCGAGCTCAATGGCGTCTGGGTTGGCGGCGTTGCCGCAGAGTCCGGCGAGCGCCGGCGCGAGAGCAGCCGCAAGCGAGACGGCGGCGGCCGTGTTGACGTGTGTGTTCATGTCCGGCAGTATACCAAATCCGCCCGCACGCCGCCGCGCGTCGCCCCCCCTTGACATTATGCGGGGGGGGGGTATAATACGCAACCGAAAAGTTGAAAAGGTGGAGAAGTTGAAAGGTGGAGAAGTGGGGAAGTTTCGCGAGAGACGCGAGAGACATGAGGGACATCAGAGACCTTATGCGCGACGTGAGAGGCGTGAGAGACGGCAGAGACGCGAGGCGGGCGATTGTCGCCGCTTCGCCGGATGTCGCCTCATGTCCCTGTCGCCCCTTTCGTCGCTCACGTCGCCTCCTCGGCACGGGCTCCGCGGCGTCGGGGCTGCCGGCGAACCAGTGGGTGTTCTCGCTCTACGAGCCTCGCGGCGGCGTCCTGATCGTGCGGTAGGGAGCGGCAAATGGTATAATAGCCGCCCATGGCCGAAGGCGGAGAGAAGACGGAGATGCCCACCCCCAAGAAGCTGCGCGACGCGCGGCAGAAGGGGCAGGTCTGCACGTCGAAGGACGTCGTCTCGACGGCGATCCTCCTCGTCATGCTCGCCGTCACCGGCGCGATGGCCGTCGCGCTCACCGACGAGGTCTCCGACCTCATCCGCTACGTCGGCCTGCGCGTCGGCGAGAACGACGTCTTCTCCGTCCGCGAGG
>CAVCXQ010000008.1:0-13725 GCA_963606275.1 uncultured Muribaculaceae bacterium
TCACGATCGGGCCCGCGCCAATGATCAGAATCTTGCGAAGGTCGGTGCGTTTCATATCAGAGGTTGCTTTGCAATCTCCGTGCCAACAGCCCCCGTCCGTCCGTTTTGTCCACGTCCCTCCGCCACTTCTGTTTCACAGAATGTAAACAGCGGCGTGTCTCTCTTACAAAGTATGCTGATCGGGTCGTTTTACTAGCGCGGAGGGTATCGTGCCGCCGTTGCGGGGGACGGCGTTTTTTTGTATAATGCGCGAGTTTTCTTTTCAGAGCAGTGTTTCCTAAGGAGCAGTAGATGGCAGAGACCATGGGCGACAAGAAGTGGCTGCAGAGGCAGGCCGAGAAGGTGAAGAAGGCGGACTGGATCGCCCCGGAGCTGTATCGCAAGTACGGCGTCAAGCGCGGGCTGCGCAACGACAACGGCTCCGGCGTCCTCGTCGGCCTCACCACGATCGGCAACGTCCACGGCTACGTCATGGACGAGGGCGAGCGCACCGCCATCCCCGGCGAGCTCTTCTACCGCGGCATCAACGTCAAGGACATCGTCCGCGCCGACCGCCGCGAGCACCGCTTCGGCTACGAGGAGACCGCCTACCTCCTGCTCTTCGGCGACCTGCCCAACGCGCGCGAGCTCGTGGACTGGAAGAACCGCATCGGCTCCTGCCGCCGCCTCTCCGACGGATTCAAGGAGAACGCGATCATGAAGCACCCGCCGAAGGACCTCATGAACGCGCTCGCCCGCGCCATCCTCTTCGCCTACGCCTTCGACGACACCGGCGACCCCGACGACATCTCCCTCGAGCGCTGCCTGGCGCAGTCCGTCGGCCTGATCGGCTCGATCCCGACCATCGCCGCCTACGCCTACCAGGCCAAGAAGCACTACCACGACAACGGCGAGCTGATGATCCGCAACCCCGACCCCCAGCGGTCGACGGCCGAGAACATCCTGCTGCTCACCCGCGAGGACGGGCGCTACCTCAAGCTGGAGGCCGAGATCCTCGACCTGGCGCTCATCCTCCACGCCGAGCACGGCGGCGGCAACAACTCCGCCTTCACCACCCACGTCGTCACCTCCTCGCACTCCGACGTCTACTCGTCGATCGCCGCGTCCATCCTCTCGCTGAAGGGCGCCCGCCACGGCGGCGCGAACCTGCGCGTCATGCGCCAGATGGAGGAGATGCAGGCGCACGTGAAGGACTGGGGCGACAAGGACGAGGTGCTGCGCTGGCTGGAGCGCATCGCCGACCGCAAGGCCGGCGACGGCACCGGGCTGATCTACGGCCTCGGCCACGCCGTCTACACGATCTCCGACCCGCGCGCCCAGATGCTCAAGGAGAAGGCGCGCTCGCTCGCCCGCGAGAAGGGGCGCGAGGACGAGATGCGCCTCTTCGAGCTGGTCGAGGAGCTCGGCCCTGCGGTCGTCAAGGCGCGGCACCCCCGCGCCGAGGACGTCTGCGCCAACGTCGACCTCTACTCCGGGCTGGTCTACGACATGCTCGGCATCCCGAAGGACCTCTACACCCCGCTCTTCGCGGTCGCGCGCTGCGTCTCGTGGTGCGCCCACCGCATGGAGGAGCTCGTGAACGCCGGCCCGATCATCCGCCCGGCCTACAAGCCGATCTACCATCCGCGCCCCTACGTGAAGCTGGCCGACCGCTAGCCGACGAGATGCTCTCGTCCGTTCCAGCCCTGCTTCTCCTCGCGGCCGCCGCGCCGGCGGCCCCCGCCGACGAGCTGTCCGTCGCCCGGCAGGCCCTGCGCGACGAACTCTGGGACGTCGCCCGCGCCCACGCCGAGAAGGCCGGCGACGTCGACGCCGCCCGCCTCGTCCGCCTGGAGAGCCTCGCGGCGGAGGGCAAGTGGACTTCCGTCTCCAACGCGCTCGCCGGCTGGGCGGACGCGAAAGGCGCGGCGTTCGACTACTACCGCGCCGTCGCGCGCGGCGACCTGGACGCCGCCGCCGAGACGCTCATGTCCGGCGGGACTCCCGAGGGCGTCGTGCAGGCGCGTCTCCACGAGGCGGACTGCCGCGCCCGCTCCGGCGACCGAAGCGGGGCGGAGTCCGTCTGGCGCACTGTCTGCGCCGACACCAACGCCTCCCCGCGCGCGTTCGCCGCCGCCGCCGCCAACCTCGGCGACGCCGCGCTCCTCAGGCGCGCCCTCGCGGCGGCGACGGACGCGAAGTCGCGCCGCGAGCTCTCGGTCAGGCTGGGCGTCGCCCTGCTCGCGGACGCCGCCACGGCGGCGGAAGGCGCGGCGCTGGTCAAGTCCGTCGTGCGCGACGCCCCCGACGTCACAGGCGGACGCGAGGCGTTCCTGGCGATGGCGGACGCCGCGCTCGCGGCGTCCCGCTGGGAGGAGGCGAGGTCGCTATACGCAGAGGCGGCGGAGACCTGGCCGGACGCGGCGCGGACGGCGTCCGTGCAGTCCGGGCTCGGCTGGGCCCTGTCGAAGCTGGGCCGCGGCGCGGAGGCCCTGGAGGCGTTCGCCGCCGCGGAGAAGGCGGCGAAGGACGACGAGACGCGCGCGACCGCCGCGCTCAAGCAGGGCGACCTGCTCACGGCGCTCGGACGCCTCGACGACGCGATGGCGCAGTATCGCCGCGCCGCGAACGGATACCCCGGCACTAAGGCCGCCGCGCTGGTCTCCCGCGCCATCGAGGTGCGCGAGCTGGAGGCGAAGGGGCGCGAGCTCTACGGAGCCTACAACTTCGCCGAGGCGCGGCAGGCGTTCCGCCGCGTCGCGGCCGACGACCCGGCGCGGGCGCCGAGGATGCGCTTCTTCGAGGTGCTGTGCCTCTACGGCTCTGGCGAGGACGCGGCGGCCGCCAAGGCCGCCGAGGCCCTGCTGGCGGACTGCCCCGACGTCCGCGTCAGGGCGGACGCCTGCCTCTGGCTGGCGAGGTTCAGATACAGCCGCAGCGACTGGAAGGATGCCGCGAGGCTGTTCCGCGAGGCGTCCGCGACGCCGGGCCTCGAGCCCGCGCGAGCGGCGGACGCGCTCCTCTGGGCGGCGCGCGCCGCGTTCGCCGACGGCGACTTCGCCGAGGCGATAAGGCTTACGACGGACCTGGACGGACGCTTCCCCGGCGACGCGGCGAGGCTGCCGGGGCTGGTCGTCCAGGGCGAGGCGCTGATCGAGCTCTCGCGCTTCGACGAGGCGCTGCTCGTCTTCGACCGAGTGGTGGCGGCGCCGGACGCCGCGGCGTCCGACCGCGCCCGCGCCAGGATGCTCCGCGCCGACGTCCTCTTCGCGATGGGCGCGGACAACCCGGCGCGCTACTCCGCCGCGCTGGAGGCGTATCGCGCCATCCTCTTCGGCGGCGCCCTCACCCCCGGCGAGAGGATCGTCGTCTCCTTCAAGATCGCCCGCGCGCTAGAGAAGCTCAGGCGCGTGGACGAGGCGGTCGACCAGTATTACACGCAGGTCGTGCTGGCCTACCGCCGGGAGCGCGCCGACCGCGTCCGCATGGACGACGACGCGCGCGCGGCGTTCTCCAAGGCGGCGTTCCGGCTCGCCGACGAGTTCGAGGGGCGCGGCAAGGACCGCCAGGCGGCCGCCGTCCTAGACCTCGTCGCCACCAGCGACTGCCCCGCCGCAGAGGAGGCGCGCCGGCGCGTCCGCCGGATAGAGTCGAAAGGAGGTTCCCGTTGAGCCTGTTCGCAAGTCCCGCAGCCTGGGTGCTGTCCGTCATGGCGCTCGTCGCCGTAGTCACATTCTTCGAGCGATTCCTCGACCTGCGCCGAGCGCAGATCGACCACGACGACTTCCTCAAGGGCGTGGTCAACGTCCTGGACCGCGGCGGCCGCGACGAGGCGCTGGCGATCTGCGACGACACCCCGTCGCCGGTGGCGTCTGTCGTCGCCACCGCGATAAGGAACCGCGGCGCGTCCGCCCGCGTCCTGCGCGAGGCGGTCGACGCGCAGGGACGCGCCGAGGTCGGCCGCCTCGACCGCCGGCTCGCCGTCCTCGCCGTCGTCGCGCAGACCGCGCCGCTCGTCGGCCTCCTCGGGACTGTCGTCGGCTTCGTCCGCGTAGTCCGCGCCGCCAGCGCCGACGTCCTGGTCTCGCGCGCCGCGCTCGTGGACGGCACGGCGGAGGCGCTCGGCGCCGCCGCGCTCGGCATCGCCGTCGCCGTCCTGGCGTCCGTCGCCTACGGCTTCCTCCGCGTCAGGCTGGAGCGCATCGTCGTCTCGCTCGAGGCGGCCGCCAGCCAGATCGTCGGCTTCATCTCCGCCCAGCGCGAGCGCGACGCGGCGAAGGCAAGGGACGCGAAGGCGGAGGCCGCGCCGTGACCTCCTCCTGGGGATGGACGCCGCCGAGGCCGGCGGGGATCTGGCGCCACGGACACGCCGGGCTGCGTCCGCTCGTCGCCGCCGCGCCCTACCTGACCGTCGGGCTCCTCCTGCTGCTCATGCACTTCCTCTCCGGCACGATCACCGCGTCTGAGGGCGTCCTCTTCGACCTGCCGGACGCCGCGCCGACCGACGCCGTCGGCGAGGCCCCGGTCGCGCTGATGGTCCCCGTCGCCAGGGACACGCTGGTGTTCTTCGACGACACCCGGTACCTGATGGGCGACGAGTCGTCCATGCGCGCGCTCGGCGAGCAGCTCTCCGAGCGCTTCGCCAGGGGCGGGGACAGGCCCCTGCTCGTCCTCGCCGACCGCCGCGTCCCCGGCGGCGACCTCATGCGCCTCGCCGCGCTCGCGAAGTCCGGCGGAGTTCCCAGGGTGCTCTTCGCCGAGAAGCGCCCGGAGGCAGCGGAATGAGGAGCGCCCGGGGAGAGGCCGTCTCGCTCGCGCTGGCGCTGTCGCTTCCGGTCGCCGCGTTCTGCCTGCTGCCCTGTTCGCTGCCGAAGGGCGCGGACGTCCCGGCGCGGAGCGGCGGCGGCTTCGCCGCGTTCGTCTCCCTGACGCCGGAGGAGGAGGCGCAGGCCCTGCGGAGGGCGAAGCCGTCCGCCCGGACGGCCGAGGCCGCGAACGCCTCGAGGCGCGCCATGGACTTGATCCTCGGCGAGCTGCCGGACGACGCGCCGGCCCCGCTGCTCGCCGCGCCGCCGGCCGCGCGTCCGCCGCGCCTTCCCGGCGTCGCCGCCGCGCCAGGCCCTTTCCTGCCGTCGCAGGCCGCGCCGCCGCCGGCGACGATCCCGGCGGACGCCCCGGAGGCGCCGCGCCCCGCCTTCTCCCGCCAAGACCTCCTCCGCCTCGACTGACCGGATTTGGGGCTTTGGCGGACAACTGCCTGTTACAATGCTTTTTCTACTACGGAAAAAACGGAAGTGAGCGGAAGAAACGGAATGAACGACAGCGACCGAGCTGCGCCACGGAACCCGTGGCCGATTATACGATTCCTCGCCCACTCGCGCTCTCCGGCTTCAAGTCGGCATTCACTGCGGTCGGGCGAGAAATCTAAATCGTCCACACTGCGTTCGAAAGAGTGTGAGCGGAACCGCACAGCCGGGTTTAGTGGACGGTTTGTCTCTTGTTGTGTTTTTACTACGGAAATCGCGAAAGAGAACGGAAGGAACGGAATGAGCCAGCCCAACTCTCCAGAGAGTGCGACCGATTATACGCCTTTTTCGCCACTCGCCATCAGGTGCGTTCCTTTGTGGCTTCATTTGCCGATGGCGAAAAAGCCTAAATCGGTCGCGCCTTGGTTGAAAGAGTGTTGGCGGAACCGTTCAGACCGTCGTTTCCGTTTGTCTTTGCCTCGCAACCAGCATTGCCTCTTGCTACAGACCTTCCGTTCATACTCTTCAAACCGAGGCGCGGCCGATTTAGACGGTTTCGCCATCGACAATGAGAGGCACCTTAACGCCCATGGAAGCGAGTGGCGAAAACGTCGTATAATCGGCCGCATTCGTCTTCGGCGGTTGGTCAGACGGTTCCGTTTTCTTCCGCAGGCTTCCGCGCCTTCCGTAGTAAAAAAGATGGCACGCCGGTAGCCGACCAACCAGTCGTAGTCTACGTCAAAACTTGAAATAGCCAAGAAAGAAAGGCACTAGCAATGATCTACTACCTATCCGAGTTCCTGCAGCGCTACTGGGGCCCTTTCCGGCTGCTGCAGTCGCACGCGCTCCTCCTCGCCGGCGGGACGTTCTCCGCCGCGTTCCTCACCTGGTTCCTCCTGCCGCGCCTCTGGGACCGGCTGCCGCGCGACCGCGGCAAGGCGATCTGCGGCGACCTCGGCGGAATGAAGAGCGCCGGCAAGCCGACCGGCGCCGGGCTGTGGGTCTCGCTCGTCGCGCTCCCGGTCGTCGTCCTGTTCGCGCCGCTCAAGTTCTGGGACCTGATGGCCGTCCTCTCGCTCTACGCGGCGATGGCGTTCGGCTACCTCGACGACCGCGCCGAAGTCCCGTGGGGAGAGCTGAAGAAAGGACTCCTCGACGCCGTGGTCTCGGTCGCCATCGCGTTCTTCGTCTTCATGGGACACCACGAGGTCGTCGACGGGGCGCACGTGATGATCGCGTGGCTGCCGTTCGCGAAGGGCCCGGCCGTCCTGGAGAGCGGAGTCGGCGCCTGGCTCGTGCCCGCCGGGCTATACGTGCCGGCCGCCGCGTTCGTCCTCTGGTTCACCATGAACGCGACGAACTGCTCGGACGGCGTGGACGGCCTCGCCGGGACGCTGACGATCATCGCGCTCGCGATGCTGGCGGTCGTCCTCTACGTCGTCGTCGGCTACCGCCCGGTCGCGCACTACTTCCTGATCCCGTGCTACGCGGAGGCGGCCCGCTGGGCGATCGTGACCATGGCCGTCGCCGGAGCGTTCGGCGGCTACCTCTGGTACAACGCGGAGCCCTCGCGGGTGCTGATGGGCGACGCCGGCAGCCGCTTCCTCGGCATCCTGGTCGCCACCGCCTCGCTGATGACCGGCAACCCGCTGATCGTGCTCGCGCTCGCGCCGATCGTCCTTGTCAACGGAGGCGGCGGGCTGGGCAAGCTGGTCCTGCTGCGCGTGGCGAAGCGGCTCGGCTTCGACATCGGCGAGGGCAGCATCATCCGCCGCGTCCGCTTCCCCCTGCACGACCACTGCAAGAAGAACCTGAAGTGGTCGAACGCGCAGGTGCTGATGCGCTTCGTGCTGCTGCAGCTGGTGGTGATGCCGGCGCTGCTGCTGGTCATCCTCAAGGTGCGCTGAAGACGCCGTGTCCGTCCTCGCGACAGCGCTGCTCCTGGCCCTCTCCCGCGCGGAGATCGTCGCCCGCTTCAAGGCCCCGGTGCTCTCGCAGGCGGAGGGCAACGTCAAGGTCTACGCTTCGTGCGCGGAGGACGTCCGCCGCGAGTACCAGGGCCCGGTCGCGCGCTTCGCCGGCGAGACCTTCGCCGCGCTCGCGCGCGCCGCGAGGCGTCCGCTCCCGCGCGCCGCTTCGCCCGCCCTCGTCCTCCACCTCGGCGACGTCCGCACCAACCGCGCCGACGTCGTCGTCCGAGTCTCCACGAACGGGACGAAGGTGGCGACGCGGATATACCTTCCGAACCCGGCGACCGCCGACCTGGAGACGCTCCGCGCCGAGGTCGCGCGCGCCTACGTCCGCTTCGCCGAGGGGCGCGAGGCGTCGCCGGCGGAGGCCATGGAGGCGTGGCGGATGACCGACCGCGACTACCGCGTCGCCCGCGACCTGCGGCGGCTGGAGGCGTGGCTGGACCGCGGGGAAGGAGACGACGCGGAGGGCTTCTCGATGCTCTGGCGCGTGTTCAGGCCGGGGACGCTGAGCGAAGTCGAGGCGAGGGTCTTCGCCTCTCGCCTCCGGCTCTACCCGCCGACCTTCGACCGTCCGTTCCTCGGGAGGTTCGCATCGCTGTCGTTCCGCGAGGCGGTCGCCTGCGCGGCGGACCCTGCGGTGAGGCTCGCGGCGCGGCGGAAGGCGGACGAGATGCCGGTTTTCGGCGGCGGGCGCGGCGAGGCGCTGCGCGGCGCGGCGGCGGCCTACCGGGTCTTCCTGCTCGCGCTGGCGAAGGGAGGCTTCTCCGAGGGCGAGCTCCGCGACCTGCTGGAGGCGGCCGACGTCGCCCTCAACGTCGCCTTCGCCTCCCGCGGCTGAACCCCCGTCCGCCCTGGCGGGTGTAGAGGACGAGTGCCTGTTGCCGCGGTCTCCCTTTCATCGCGCCATGCCGAGTGGTATGTGCAATTCTTGTTGGCAAGCGTGCGGTAGGTGAGCCCCGCCGACAGCCCGAGAATGGCGCCGTTCAGGTAGACGTGCCCGAGGTCGGCGCGAGAGTCCCGGTGATAATCTGCAGGAGCGTCGACTTGCCCGCACCGTTGCGCAAACGTGAGATCGACTCCTAACCCATTACGAAAGGTTTTATGATATACTACTGGCAACTGAAAGCGATATTCCTATTTGTCGACGGCGTTGGGCTGGCCGGCCCTTCGTCCAGCAACCCTCTCAATCCGGAGGTGTGTCCGACCCTGTGGCGCCTGATCGAGCGCCACGGGAAGCCGGTTGACGCCTGTTTGGGAATTCCCGGCGCCCCGCAGTCCGCCACCGGCCAGGCGACGATGTTCACCGGCGTCAACTGCGCGCAGGCGATGGGGCGGCACTGCGAGGGGTTCCCGCCCGCCGCGCTCCGCGAGATCGTCTCCCGCGACAACCTCTTCCTCTCGATGAAGCGGAGCGGACGGCGGGTGCGGTTCGCCGACGCCTACCTGGTCGACTCCGCGGACGAAGTGGCGGCGCGGCGCTTCAAGTCCGTGACCACGGTGATGGCGCTGACCGTGCCGGAGTCCATCGCCACCGTCGCCGACCTGATGTCCGACGACGCCCTGCTGCAGGACCTGACGCGCGAGACGATCCAGGACCGCTATCCCGACGTGCCGGTCGTCTCGCCGGAGCGGGCGGCGGAGCATCTCTTCCGGATCGCTTGCGCGAACGACCTGACGCTCTACGAGTTCTTCCAGACGGACGTCGCCGGGCATTCGCTGAGCGACGTGCGGGCGTGCTCGGTGCTTCGCGTCTACGACCGGTTCCTCGCCTCGCTCGTGCGCTACACGGCCGCCGCCGGCGTCACCGTCGTCCTGACTTCCGACCACGGCAACGTCGAGGACCTCGGCGAGCGCGGGCACACGCGCAACCCCGTTCCGTTCGTGGCCTTCGGGCCGGGCGAGGCGCGGCTGCGCGAGCGCGTCTCGTCGCTCGTCGACGTGACGCCCGCCGTCGTCGCCGCGTCCGGCGCCGCGGGAGGAGGAGAACGGTGAAGAACGACTGTCGCAGTGCGCGCGCCGGCGTGGAAGGAGAAAGGGAATGACAAACGGAAACCCCCTGCGGTCGCGCAAGGCCGAGTGGCTGGTCACCATGCCGAGCCTCCTCTGGCTCGCGCTGTTCTTCGCCGTCCCGGCCGTCATCGTGCTCGCGTTCACCTTCCACGGACACGACGCCTCCGGCGGCGTCGGCGAGTGGTCGATGTCCACGTGGCGCGAGCTCGTCGACCCCGACTACCCGGCGATCGTCTGGAACACGCTGCGCATCTCCTTCGAGGTCACGGTCTGGTCGATCGTCCTCGCGCTCCCATGCGCCTACGCCATCGCGCGCATGAACGCCAGGTGGCGCGCGCTCGTCGCCGGCGCGATCATGCTCCCGTTCTGGACGAGCTTCGTCGTGCGAGTATTCGCCTGGAAGACGATGCTCCATCCCGACGGATGGCTCCAGGCCTGCTACGTCGTCTGGCTGCGGACGCGCGAATGGCTCTTCGGCTGGCTGCCGGGCTTCGCGCAGCAGTTCCTCGTCTGGGCCGGCTTCGCGTCCGACGGCCGCCTCGACCTCGCGCGCGCGACGATCCTGGACTCCGAGGCGGCAGTCGTCCTGGTCTCGGTATACTCGTTCCTGCCGTTTGCGATCATGCCGATCTACTCGGCGGCGGAGAAGTTCGACTTCGCGCTCCTCGAGGCGGCGCGCGACCTGGGCGCCAAGAACTTCTACGCCTTCCGCAAGATCTTCGTCCCCGGCATCCGCCAGGGGCTCGTCTCCGCCGTGCTGATGGTGTTCATCCCCGCGATCGGCTCCTACGTCATCCCGCAGATGCTCGGCGGCACCGAGTGCGTGCTGATCGGCAACAAGATCTTCATGCGCGCCATCCAGAACCGCAACATCCCGCACGCCAGCGCCCTCGCGACGCTGATGGCGGTGTCCGTCCTGGTGCCGCTCGCGCTCGCCGTGTGGTGGAAGCGCCGCCAGGACGCGCGCGACCGGAAGAAGCTCGACGCGCGGACGGCGCAGCTGCTCGTCTCCGGGCACGGAAGGGAGGTGCCGCGGTGAAACGGTCGTTCTTCTCCGTCGCAGTCCTCGGCTGCGTGCTCGCATTCCTCTACGTGCCGATCGCGCTCGTCGTCGCCTACGGCTTCGTCCCCAACGGCACGACGATGAGCTTCCTCGACGCCGACGGGAACTTCGCCGGCCTGACCGCGAAGTGGTATTCCCAGCTATTCGGCGGAGCCTATTCGGTGCGTCCGCTGCTGCAGAGCTTCTGGCTCTCGCTCACCATCGCGGGGCTCGCGACGCTCGTCTCCTGCGCGCTAGGCACGACGGCCGCCATCGCGCTCCACCGCTGGCGCGGCAGGCTGCAGACAGTCCACCACGCGCTCGTCTACACGCCGCTGGTGATGCCGGACATCCTGATCGGCATCTCGCTGCTGATGCTCTTCGTCGCCGTGAAGGCCCCGTGCGGGTTCTGGACGATCCTCGTCGCGCACGTGACGTTCTGCGTCTCCTACGTCGCGATGACTGTCCTCGCGCGGCTGCAGGACTTCGACGACCGGGTGGTGGAGGCCGCCTACGACCTGGGCGCCGGCCCGTGGACGGCCTTCTTCAAGGTGCAGCTGCCGATCCTGCTGCCGGGCATCGTCGCCGGCGGACTTCTCGCGTTCACGCTCTCGATCGACGACGTGGTGATCACCTCGTTCGTGAACGGCGCCGGGACGAACACCTTCCCGACCTACGTCTCGTCGATGACGAAGCACTCGCGCAACCTGCCGGCGGTGTTCGCGCTCTCGACGCTGATGCTCGTATTCACCTGCGCGCTCGTCGGAGTCTCGCGCTTCCTCTCCGGCTCTGTCCGCCCGCGCCGCGTCTAGCGCCCCCGCCGCGACGGCGATGTGGTATAATACGCGCCTGTTTTTACCAGGAAGGAGACAACGAGATGTCCGAGAACGAGACGAACACGGCCGACAAGTGGCAGTACCTGGACGAGGCGATGGCCGCGTCCTCCAAGAAGACGATCAAGGAGCTTTTCGCGGAAGACCCGTCGCGCGCCGACGCCTTCTCGCTCGAGGCCGCCGGCTGGTATCTCGACTACTCGAAGAACCGAATCGACAGGACGGCGATGAAGGCCCTCGTCAAGCTCGCCGAGGCCTCGAACCTCAAGGCCGAGATCGAGCGGATGTTCACGGGCGAGAAGATCAACGTCACCGAGAACCGCGCCGTCCTCCACACCGCGCTCCGCAACTGCGACCCGAAGGCGCAGGTGTTCGTCGACGGCAAGGACGTCATGCCGGACGTCCGCGCCGTCCTCGCGCAGATGGGCGACTTCTCCGACCTCGTGCGCACGGGCAAGTGGCGCGGCTTCACCGGCAAGCGCATCAAGTATGTCGTCAACATCGGCATCGGCGGCTCCGACTTGGGGCCCGTCATGGCGAACCTCGCGCTTACGCCTTACGCGAAGCGCAGCCTCAAGTTCTTCTTCGTCTCGAACGTCGACTCGACGCACCTCGCCGAGACGCTCCGCCAGGTGAAGCCGGCCGAGACGCTCTTCATCGTCGCCTCCAAGACGTTCACCACCCAGGAGACGATGTCCAACGCCGAGGCCGCCAAGGAGTGGCTCGTCAAGGCCCTCGGCGGCGACGCCAAGGCCGTCGCCAAGCACTTCGTCGCGCTTTCCACGGCGGCGAAGGAGGTGCAGGCCTTCGGCATCAGCCCGGCGAACATGTTCCCGTTCTGGGACTGGGTGGGCGGACGCTACTCCCTGCCGTCCGCGATCGGCCTCTCGCTGATGATCGCGATCGGGCGCAAGAACTACGCGAAGCTCCTGAAGGGCTACTGGAAGATGGACAAGCACTTCCGCACGGCGAAGCTGGAGCGGAACATGCCGGTCGTCCTCGCGCTCCTCGGCATCCTCTACTCGAACGGCTACGGGGCGGAGACCTACTGCTGCCTGCCGTATGACCAGTATCTCGCGCGCTTCCCGGCGTATCTCCAGCAGATGGACATGGAGTCGAACGGCAAGGGCGTGGACAAGGAGGGGAACGTCGTCGACCGCGAGACCGGCCCGATCGAGTGGGGCGAGCCGGGCACCAACGGCCAGCACTCGTTCTACCAGCTGATCCACCAGGGCACGCACCTGATCCCGTGCGACTTCATCGGCTGCTGCAAGACGCACAACCCGATCGGCGACCTGCACGACAAGCTCATGGCGAACCTCTTCGCGCAGACCGAGGCCCTCGCGTTCGGCAAGACGGCCGAGCAGTGCCGCGAGGAGGGCGTGCCGGAGAACCTCGTGCCGTTCAAGACGTTCGAGGGGAACCGTCCGACCAACACGCTCCTCTGCGACCAGCTCACCCCGGAGACGCTCGGGGCCCTGATCGCGCTCTACGAGCACAAGGTGTTCGTGCAGGGCGTGATCCTGAACGTCTACTCGTTCGACCAGTGGGGCGTGCAGCTCGGCAAGGTGCTCGCGAAGGGCGTCCTCTCCGACCTCGTGGCGAAGGAGGCGTCCGGGAGGCACGACGCGTCGACGAACCGGCTCATCGCGCGCTACCGCGCGGCGGTCGGGCGCTGAGGGCGGCGTCCTCTCCAGCCGCCGAAATATGGTATACTTTCCCGCCGATGACGCGGACAGTATACTTCGACAACAACGCCACCACCCGGGTCGCCCCCGAGGTGCGCGACGTCATGCTCCCCTATTTCTGCGAGCTCTACGGCAACCCGAGCTCCATGCACGCCTTCGGCGGACAGATCGCGAAAGTCCTCGCCGCCGCCCGCGAGGAGGTCGCCCGCTTTCTCAACGCAGAGCCTGACGAAGTAGTCTTCACCTCATGCGCCACGGAGTCCGACAACGCCGCCATCCGCGGCGTCGCCGACTACTTCGGCAAGTCCCTGAAGGTCGTCACCACCGCCGTCGAGCACCCGGCCGTCATCCAGCCCTGCAACCGCCTGAAGGCGCTCGGCCACGACGTCGCCACTCTCGGCGTCGACGCGCTCGGCAACCTCGACCTCGACCGGCTCCGCCGCGAGCTCGACGCCGCGAACGAGAAGAAGGCCCCCGTCCTGGTCTCGATCATGTCCGCGAACAACGAGACCGGCGTCGTCTTCCCCATGGACGAGATCTCCGCGATCTGCCGCGAGCGCGGCGCGATCCTGCACACCGACGCCGTCCAGGTCGCCGGCAAGGCGCCGGTGAACGTGAAGCGGACGCCCGTCGACATGCTGTCGATGAGCGGACACAAGTTCCACGCGCCGAAGGGCGTCGGCATCCTCTACGTCCGGCGCGGCACGAAGGTGAAGCCGTTCATGCTCGGCGGGCACCAGGAGCGCGCCCGCCGCGCCGGCACCGAGAACGTCCCCTACATCGTCGGACTCGCCAAGGCCTGCGAGCTCGCCCGCCTCGGCATGGAAAAGGAGGCCCCGGCGCTCGCCGCGATGCGCGACAGGCTGGAGAAGGGGATTCTCGCGTCCTGCCCGGACGTGCGCGTCAACGGCGACCCGTCGCGCCGCCTCCCCAACACGCTCAACGTCAGCTTCG
>CAVCXQ010000009.1:0-13644 GCA_963606275.1 uncultured Muribaculaceae bacterium
ACCTGCCGAAGGACCTCGGGCTGCCGAAGAACGCGGTGATGGGGCGCGAATACGTCGAGGGCTCGAAGCTGGAGCCTGGCGACCGTCCCGGCACGGCCGGCGAGGTGCTGGACGTCGACCGCAGCGACCTGAGCGTCCGCCGCGAGTCCGGCCGCGTCAGCGTCACCATCTCGAAGTAGCCGAATCGGCTAGAGCGCCATCCGCCGCGCCTCGCGCAGGAGCGTCCGCGAATACGGATGCGCCGGCGCGGCGAAGAACGCGTCGGGGTCGTCGGACGTCTCGACCACCTCGCCCTTCTTCATGACCGCGAGCTTCGTCGCCATCTGCGAGACGACGCCGAGGTCGTGGGTGATGAGCAGGATCGCCGAGTTCGCCCGGTGCAGGTCCTTCATCAACTTCAGCACCTGCGCCTGCACGGTGACGTCGAGCGCCGTGGTCGGCTCGTCGGCGATCAGCAGGTCTGGCCCGAGCATCAGCGCCATCGCGATCATGACGCGCTGCTGCATTCCGCCGGAAAGCTCGTGCGGATATGCAAGGGCGCGCGCCGCCGGGTCGGGGATGCCGACCTTGCCGAGCCACTCGACCGCCCTTTCGCGCGCCGCGCGCCGCGAGACGTCCTCGTGCAGGAGCACGGTCTCAACGAGCTGGTCGCCGACGCGGTGAAGCGGCGAGAGCGAGCCCATCGGATCCTGAAACACGACGCCGATCCTCTTGCCGCGTATGCGCCGCAGCTCGGCGAGCGGCATCGTCAGCATTTCGCGTCCGTCGAAGAGGATGCGCCCCTGCGGCCAGAACGCCGGCGGGCTGGGCAGGAGGCGCGGGACGGACATCGCGACCGAGCTCTTGCCGGAGCCGGACTCGCCGACGAGGCCGAGCACCTCGCCGCGGTCGAGCGAGAGCGAGACACCCTTCGCCGCGCGCGTCACCTCGCCCTCGTCGCCCCGGAACGAGACGTCCAGGCCCTCGATGCAGAGCAGCATCGCCGCTTACGAGCCGTAGCCCTCCTCGCGGAGCTTGGCGACGACGGAGTCCGGGTCCTGCGACTTGGTGATCAGCTCCTCGTAGGCGATGAGTCCTTCCTTGTAGAGCTGGGTAAGGTGCGAGTCGAGCGTCTGCATGCCGTATTTCGCGCCGGTCTGCAGGTCGGACTTGATCATGTTCGTCTTGTTGTCGCGGATGCGGCTGCGGATGGCGTCCGTCGTGGTCATGATCTCGAAGGCGGCGACGCGGCCGTGGACCTGTCCGTCCGGACCGAGCTTCGGGAGCAGGATCTGGGAGATGACGGCCTGGAGTCCGGCGGCGAGCTGGGTGCGGATCTGCGCCTGCTGGTTCATCGGGAAGGCGTCGACGATTCGGTCGATGGTCTCCGCCGCGCCGGTGGTGTGCAGGGTGCCGAAGACGAGGTGGCCGGTCTCGGCGGCGGTGATGGCGGCGGCGATGGTCTCGAGGTCGCGCATTTCGCCGACGAGGATGACGTCCGGGTCCTGGCGGAGCGCGCGGCGGATGGCCTCGGCGAAGCTCGGCACGTCGTCGCCGATCTCGCGCTGGGTGACGAGCGAGTTCTGCGAGGTGTGGTAGAACTCGATCGGGTCCTCGATGGTGATGATGTGGACGTTGCGCTCGTGGTTGATGACGTTGAGCATCGAGGCGAGCGTGGTCGACTTGCCGGACCCGGTCGGGCCGGTGACGAGGATTAGCCCGCGCGGCTTGAAGAGCAGCTCCTTGACGACGGGCGGCAGTCCGAGCTGCTCCATCGACAGCAGGGTGTTCGGGATCTGGCGGAGCACCGCGCCGTAGCGCTTGCGCTCCTTGAAGATCGAGACGCGGAAGCGCGTGCCGTCGGGGTGGGCGAGGGCGAAGTCGGCGCCGCCGTTCTTCTCGACCTCCTCCATCTTGGAGGGGTCGCCGAGGCGGTCGACCATCTCGCGGCAGAGCGCGAGCGAGTCCTCCTCGCTCAGCTCCTCGTCCGAGATCGGCAGCAGCTCGCCGTGGACGCGCAGCTTCGGCGGCATGTACGCGCGGATGTGCAGGTCGGACGCGCCTTCGTCGATCGTCGCCTGAAGCAGGTCTTCTACGTGGATGTCCATTCGCCCCTCCTTGTCGTTGTCGTCGCCGGACGATCGTCCGACGAACCGCAAGTAGTATAGCAGATTCCTCTCCGCCGCGCTTCGTCGACATGGTCAGCGCTGGCGACCGCACGAGCCGCAGGGGCGTCGCCGTTTTGGGTATAATACGCGGCATGAAACCAGTCGCCACGGAGACAAACGACTTCGAGACCCTGCGCAAGGCGAGGCAGATGATTTAATGCGTGATAAAACACCGCTCGGGTGGGGCGCTGCTGGCGGGGGTCGTTCCCGAGGGGAAGGCGGACGCTCTCGTCGCGAAGCTCGCTGGCCCGTCGGAGTGGACGAAGGCGAGCCTGAGCCAGTCGCTCTACAAGTACGAGGCGCTTGTGCGGGCGGGAGGCGCCGCAGCGGAGAAGGCCAGGGCGTCCATCGCCGCGACCTGGGGCGCGATGCTCGACGCGGGCGCGACGAGCTTCTGGGAGGTGGAGGAGGGATGGCGGGCCTTTGACGGAGCGGGCAGCCTCTGCCACGGCTGGTCGGCGATCCCCGCCTACTTCTACGGACGGCCGCAGATGCGCGAACGCGCTTCGGAGGGAAGGTAGCGAAGCAACGGCGAAGTCGCCCGCAAGGGATCGCACAGGACGCCCGTTCTCAGGTGGCGCCGCCGGCGGCACGGCGCTACTCGTCGGTCTGCAGGTCGCGGCGGAGGAAAGCAAAGCGGGCGACGGCCAGGATCGCCGCGCCAATGAAACCTATTTTACGGTGTTGCACCTGTTCACCACGTCGAGCGTCTCCGCGCGAATCCTGGCGAAGTCGCTCTTGTTCTCTATCGCCTCCTGCTCGACGTAGAGGGCGGAGATCTTCGCGATCTCGTCGGCGAAGAGGTCCTGCTCCTTCAGGATGCGCAGCTTCTCGGCGGCGACGACCCCGTTGCGGAGCTCGAGGAAGCGCCACGACGGCGAGCCGTCCGGATAGACGAGGAACGTGTCGCCCGCCGCCCAGTCGCCGTAGGAGGCGTCCTTCTCCGGGTCCTGCGGCCAGCTGTTCCACGCCCAGCGGAGGAATCCGTCCAGCCCGCAGACGCCAGGATACGCGCCGAGCCAGAAGGCCTCGCCCGCGCCGCTCTCCATGAAGGTGTTCGGATACGTCGGCCAGCAGCAGACGTAGAACGTCGTCTTGTAGCCCTGCTCGCGCCTGGCCTTCACTTCGGAGAGGAAGTCGTTCGTCGTGACGTGGCTGAGCACCTGCGAGTAGTTGTCGATCGTGATGCCCTTGAAGTCGGACGGAGCGCGGTTGCCGGCCATCGCGATCCGCATGCCGGGCGCCTTCGACTGGATGAAGTCCGCAATCGCCTTCACGTCCTCGGGCGGACGCTCGTCCATGGCGACGTAGGCGTCGGCAAACCAGCCCTTCTTCTTCAGGTGCGCGGCGAAGTCGACGAGGAAGTCGCCCCAGAAGTCCGCGAACTCCGGAGTGCCGGGGAGGCAGGTCGTCTCCTTGGCGTTGCCCGCCTCGTCCGCGTAGCGGCAGACGTTCCCCCAGGGGCACATCGTGTAGCAGGCGATGTCCGGCCCGAGGCCGCAGGAGCGCCCGAACTCGACGTATTCGTCGAAGACGGAGTAGTCGAACGCCCACGAGCCGTCCGCCTTCTTCATGCGCCCGACCATCGAGCCGTAGGCGTCGCGGCACTGGTGGTCCCACGGCTGGTCGAGGAGCGTGACCGTCAGCGTCTTCTGCCCGGCGGTCGCGAGCGTCTTCCACACGGGGCGCATCGCCTCGTAGTGCTCCTTCGAGAACGGCCGGACGCCCTTGACGCGGGCGACGGCCCACGGATGCTGCCAGAGGTCAAGGAAATACTTCCAGTCCTTCGGCTGCGGGAGGACGCGGTCGACGACGCGGACGCGCATCATGCCGCAGTCGTGGACGCCCGGCTTCGCGTCCTCGGACACGCGAACCTCGACGATGCGCGGGCCGCCGTCGTCGGAGTCCCACTTCACGCGGTCGCAGACCTCCAGGCGCCGGAGACCGCCCGGCTTGGGGGCGTATCTAACGCTCTTCAGGACGCCGCGCCGGACGCCGATCCCGTCCGGTGCGTCGCCTAGCTCGGCGAAGTCTGGCACTCGCGCCGCCACCGTTTCGCCGCGCCACGCGGCGACCTCGAACGTCCGCGCCGAAGCGCACAGGGCCAGGGCGGCGGCCGCCCCCGTCAGGATGTTTCTCGTTTTCATGGCAAGCGTTTTCATGGCAATGCGGTTCGTGTTGATGTCCGCTCGGACAGGCGGATTATACCATATCCTCCGCTTCGCCGCCGCGTCGCAATCGCAATCGCAACGGTGTCGTGTAGATTTCTTGACGACGCACTTGCCTTTGGCGGGGGCTTTATGGTAAACTTCACGCCATTGGCCGCAAGGACCCTTAGCTCAGTCGGTCAGAGCGGGAGACTCATAATCTCTTGGTCGTGGGTTCAAGTCCCGCAGGGTCCACCATTCCAGGCCTAGCCGCGCAGTCGGCTTTCTGGTCATGCAACGGAGCCGTCGCCGTCATCCGTCAGCGGACGCAGGACGCGGCACGGGTTGCCGGCCGCGACGACGAAAGGCGGGACGTCCCTCGTGACGACGCTCCCCGCGCCGACCACCGCGCCCTCGCCGATCGTCACGCCGGGCATGATCTTCACGTCGCCGCCGAGCCAGCAGTTGTCGCCGATCGCGATCGGGCGCGCGCGCTCGAGCCCCCGGTTGCGACGCGCGACGTCGAGCGCGTGCTCCGCCGTGTAGCAGCCGAGGTTCGGGCCGATGAAGCAGTGCGCACCGATGGAGATCCTGGCGCCGTCCATCAGGTAGGCGCCGTGGTTGACGAACGTCCCCTCGCCGATGAAGCAGTTCGTCCCGTAGTCCGTCTGGCATGGCGCGAGGACGACGACGTCCCTGCCCAGGTTCGGGAACAGCGCGCGGAGCGCCCGTTCCGTCGCGGTCTTGTCGCCGGGCGGCAGGTGGTTGAAGGCGTGGCATAGCGTCGCCGCGCGCTCGCGCAGGGTGATCAGCTCCGGGTCGAAGTTGGCGTCATACCACTCGCCGGCCGTCATCTTCTCTCGTTCGGTCATGTCGGTTCTCTCGTCGGTCTGCGCGGCCTCGGTCGAGATGCAGTCTCGGCGCGACCGAGCGCAAGAGAGGCCGAGGTCGTTCGTCTCCGACAGCAGTTCGCCGCGTCCGCTGCGCATTATACCATATCCGCAACCCGGTGCCTCCCCCCCCCCCCCATTGCCGCCACGTCCGCATGGCATGGGG
The DNA here is from genome assembly GCA_963606275.1 of uncultured Muribaculaceae bacterium. GTDB lineage: Bacteria > Verrucomicrobiota > Kiritimatiellia > RFP12 > UBA1067 > UBA1067. The sequence goes on from CAVCXQ010000009.1 coordinate 5,351, forward strand.
GAATATGGTATAATGCGCGTAATGACGGCAGCATACACATTTCGGGCTGTCCGTGTCGCCGCGCTAGTGGTCTCGGCCTTCGCCGCCGGCGCGGCGCAGGCGGCGTACGAGATCGGCGAGGACATGGCCGACGACGCCTTCTGGCGCGGCGACCCCGTCCTCTTCGTGCAGCGCCACGCCGACGAGGGATTCCGCTTCACCTCAGACGCGCGCGAGGGCGCGGACTCCCGCCGCGACGGCGCCGTGGCCTGCTTCGGCGTCCCAGTCTACGAGACGCGCGTCGCCTTCGCGGACGAAGGCGGCGTCGCCCGCGTCGAGCTCACTCTCTACGGCGCGGCCGGCACCGAGGCCCTGCGCGAGTTCGCCGACGGCAACGGACGCCGCTTCCGGCGGACGGAGCGCGTCGAGAAGACGATGACCCGCGACGAGTTCTTCGCCGCGCTAAAGGCGGTGCGGACGCGGCTCACCGGCGGCGGCAAGCCGCCGGCCGCCGTCGACGACGGGGTGCGCAAGGACACGGCGTCAGTCCAGAAGTCCCAGACCTGGCCGAAGACATCCATCCCCACCCGGGCGACGCTGGCATGGAGCTACTCGCAGCAGGGCAAGGACGAGACGACGTTCGTCCCCGGCTTCATCCGCCTCTCCGTCGACGGCCCGTCGCGCCTGGCGTCCGCCGGACGCGGCGCCGGCAAGGCGAAGCGGCAGGCCTCCGGCGCGAAGCAGATCTCGGACAACGTGGTGCGCGACCCTCGCGGCGACGTGTTCGTGGACGGGATCCCGATGGTCGACCAGGGGCGGAAGGGATACTGCTCCGTCGCCGCCGCCGAGCGCGTCCTGCGCTACTACGGGGTGAACGTCGACGAGCACGAGCTCGCGGTCGCCGCCGGCAGCGACGCCGAGCGCGGCACCGGTACGCGCGCGATGAAGGAGTCCGTGGAGGCGGTCGGGCGAAAGTTCCGCCTCGCCACCGTCGTCTGCTACGGAGACTTCGAGAAGGGCGCTCGCGAGCGCATCGAAGGGATCGTGGACGAGGTGCGCGCCTACAACAAGGCCGCCAAGAAGCTCAAGAAGCCGGCGATCGCGGACGACGTCTACGTCCGCCGCGAGGGCAACGTGACCTTCTACGATCCGAACGCCGTCGACAGGGCCATGGACGTCGAGGTGCGCAAGGAGATGCGCGTCAACGGCAGTCAGAAGTCGAGATACACGAAGTTCATGAAGGACGTCCGCGACCAGGTGAACAAGGGGATCCCGCTCTTCTGGGGCGTGACCCTCGGCATCTACCCGGAGCCGGACAATCCCCAGGCCGGCGGCGGGCACATGCGCCTCATCGTCGGCTACAACGACAAGAAGCGCGAGATACTCTACTCCGACACCTGGGGCGCGGGGCACGAGCTCAAGCGGATGCCCGCCGACTGGGCGTGGACGATCTCGCACTGCCTCATGTACATGAAGCCGCTGAGGTGAGAAAGTGGAGAAGTGGAAAGGTGGAGAAGTGGAAAGGTGAAAAGAGGAAAGGATGGAAACGTGGAAAGGATGGAAACGTGGAAAAGATAAATAGGGAAGGGCAGAGATTCCCGGAGCCTGGCAGGACGCCGCGCGAGGACACCTCGGCGGTGATGAAGTTCTACAAGCTGCCGAAGGCGTTCCCTCCGGCGGTCGTCGCCGAGGCGAAGAAGGCCGCGCGGGAGCTCGACCGGATCGACCCGAGGCGTGACGGACGTCTCGACCTGCGCGGCAGGTTCATCTTCACCTGCGACCCGGTGACCGCCCGCGACTACGACGACGCCCTCTCGCTGGAGACAGACAGGAAGGGCGACCGCGTCCTCGGCGTCCACATCGCCGACGTCTCGCACTTCGTCCGCCCCGGCTCCGCGCTCGACCGCGAGGCGTACAAGCGCTCGACCAGCGTCTATCTCTGCGACCGCGTCGTGCCGATGCTGCCGGAGTCGCTGTGCAACGGAGTCTGCTCCCTCGTGCCGGACGAAGACCGGCTCGCGTTCTCCGTGTTCATGACCTTCGACAAGTCCGGCGAGATGGTGGCGCGGCGCTTCGCGAAGTCGGTCATCCGCTCCAAGGCGCGCTTCACCTACGAGGAGGTGATGGCCGTCCTCGAAGGGAAGGAGCCGGCGGGCCGGGCGCGTCCGCCGAAGCAGGCCGTCCGCGCCATCCGCGCCATCGGAGACCTCGCCCAGCAGCTGCGCGCGAAGCGCTTCGCCGCCGGCGCCCTCGACCTGGAGACGCCGGACGCCGAGGTGCTGCTCGACGACGGCGGCGAGATGACCGGCATCGCCCTGCGCCCATACGACGAGTCGCACCAGATGGTCGAGGAGTGCATGGTCGCCGCGAACGAGGCGGTCGCCAAGGAGCTCTGGACGCACGGAGTGAAGATCCTCGCCCGTCTCCACGAGACGCCCGACCCCGAGAAGCTGCTCATGCTCCGCGCCGAGCTGCGCGGACTCGGAGTCAAGATGGGCAACATCGAGAGCCCGAAGGTCTTCGCGCAGTTCCTGAAGTCGATCAAGCGGCATCCGCTCTACCCGACGATCGCGACGATGGTGCTGCGATCGATGAAGCGCGCCGTCTACGACTCGAAGACGATCGGCCACTTCGGCCTCGCCAAGAGGTTCTACGCGCACTTCACCTCGCCGATCCGCCGCTATCCCGACCTGACGCTCCACCGCCAGCTCGCCGCCTACCTGGCGAAGAAGGACGCGAAGGTGCCGCCGAAGCTGCTCGCGAAGTGGGCGGAGCACGCCAGCGAGCGAGAGGAGGTCGCGACGGAGGCCGAGCGCGCTCTCCTGGAGATCAAGAAATACCGCCTCCTCGAAGCGCAGATCGAGAGCCGCGACGTCCTGGACTACGACGCCGTGGTCTCGAAGTGCATGCCGTTCGGGTGCTTCGTGGAGATCCCGGAGCTCGCGGTCTCCGGGCTGGTGCACGTGTCGCTGCTGTCGCATCGGTACGTCACCTTCAACGAGTCCGACCAGACGCTCTCCGCGCCGGGCGGTCGCAGCTGGCGGGTGGGCGACAGGATCCGGGTGCGCGTCGCCCGCGTCGACTTCAGGGACCGCAAGATCGACTTCGTGCCGTGCGAAGGTCGCAACGGAAAGGAATCGCCGCGAGGCGTGAAATCGCCGGAAGGCGGAAAGAGAAAAAGGAGGAGGAACTGGAGATGAGCAAGAACACGATGGCGAACGCGCTTCGCCTTGCGATGGCGGCGGCCGCGACGTGCGCGGCGACTGCGGCGGCCGCGGCGGACGCGCCGAGGCAGGCGGCCCCGTCGAAGAGCGCCGAGGAGCGCGGCGCGTGGTTCCGCGAGGCGCGGTTCGGGATGTTCATCCACTGGGGTATCTACTCGATTCCCGCGATGGGCGAGTGGGCCTACGCGCAGAAGCCCTGGAAGCCCGGCGAATACGAGGCATTCGCGTCCAGGTTCAACCCGACCGCCTACAGGCCGCGCGAATGGGCGAAGATCGCCAAGGCCGCCGGCATGAAATACGCCGTCCTCACCTCGCGTCACCACGACGGCTTCTGCATGTTCGACAGCCACTTCACCGACTACAAGATCACCAAGTCGCCGTACGGACGCGACGCCGTCCGCGAGTTCGTCGACGCGTTCCGCGCCGAGGGCCTCAAGGTCGGCTTCTACCACTCGCTGCCGGACTGGACGCATCCCGGCTACGCGGACAGGGAGTCGCCGGAGTTCATCCAGCGCGGCGAGCTGCACGTGCCGACGCCGGAGCAGTACGCGGCGTTCAAGGAGCTTGTCTTCAACCACGTCCGCCAGCTGATGACCGAATACGGCAAGATCGACATCCTCTTCCTGGACTACACCTCGAAGTACAAGGCCGACGAGGACTACTTCGACCGCGAGCGCATCCTCTCGATGGTCTACGCCTGCCAGCCGGACATCCTCGTCAATGACCGGCTCTCCTACTGGAAGGACAACTGCCGCGACTTCGACTACTACACGCCGGAGATCTGCGTCCCCAACCAGCCGCAGAAGGTCAAGGGACGCCCGGTGATGTGGGAGACTTGCGCCACAATCAACGACAACTGGGGCTTCTCGAAGGACGACTGCAACTGGAAGACGCCGGAGGCGATCGTCGCCGGCCTGGCCGGCTGCGTCTCGCGGGACGGCAACCTGCTGCTGAACGTCGGCCCGGACGAGCGCGGCGAGATTCCCGCCCCCGCCGTCGAGCGGCTGAAGTCCGTCGCCGGCTGGTTCGCGAAGAACGGAGAGTCCATAACCGGCTGCGGCAAGTCCGACTTCCGCCCGCCCTACGGCTGCGCCTACACCCAGAGAGGCTCTACCGTCTACTGTCACTTCCTCCAGCCGCCGCTCGGGGACACCATCCTGCCGCAGCTCAAGGGCAAGGTCGAGAGCATCACGCTCCTGCGCACCGGCGAGAAGGTGGAGCAGGACAACGTCTGGGGCTTCGAGCTGCTGCTGCCGGACGAGCAGCGCATCCGCACCCGCGGGCTCCGCGCCGGCGACGTGCTCAGGATGGAGCTGAAGAAGTAGGGGCATGAGGATAACCGGCGGCATCTTCCGCGGGCGCGTCCTGAAAGTCCCGAAGTCGGACGCGATACGCCCGACGCAGGACCGCGTCCGCGAGGCGCTGTTCAGCATCCTCGCGCCGGAGGTCGCGGGCGCGGACTTCCTCGACCTCTTCGCCGGCAGCGGCGCGGTCGGGCTGGAGGCTCTCTCGCGCGGCGCGAGGTCGGCGACGTTCGTCGAGCGCGACCGCCGCCATCTCGCCGTCCTGGACGAAAACCTGAAGGCGCTCGGCGCGGCGGCGACGGCCGTCGCCGCCGACTGCTACCGCTACGTCGAGACGTATTCGGGACCCGGCTTCTCCATCGCCTTCGCCGACCCGCCGTATGCGCTCGGCGAGGAGCGCGGATACGCCGGGACGCTCGCCTCGCTCGCCGGGCGCGGCGTCGTCAGGCCCGGCGGGCTTTTCGTCGCGGAGATGACGGCGGTCCAGCGGGCGGAGGACACGCCGGGCTGGGAGCTGCTGCGCGACCGCACCTACGGCAAGACGCGCCTGTGCATCTGGCGCCGGACTGACCAGACATCATGAACGGGAATGCAAAGATGAGAGAAGACCTTGACAGCCTGAAGTCGCTCGGCCGCCGCGCCGAAGTGCCGACGACCTACGACCCGTCGGTGCTGGAGGCGTTCGCGAACCGGCATCCGGAGCGCGACTACTGGGTGACGTTCACCGCGCCGGAGTTCACCACGCTCTGCCCCAAGACCGGACAGCCCGACTTCGCGACGCTGACCATCCGCTACATTCCGGCGAAGAAGCTCGTGGAGTCGAAGTCGCTCAAGCTGTATCTCTTCGGCTTCCGCAGCCACGGCGACTTCCACGAGGACGTGGTGAACGTGATCTACGACGACCTGACGCGGCTGCTGAAGCCGAAATACATGGAGGTCGTCGGCAAGTTCGCGGCGCGCGGAGGGATCTCCATCGACCCGTTCGTCAACGGCGGCCCGATGAAGTCCCTCGCCAGGAAGCGCTTCGAGGCGTTCGCCGGCGTCCGCTAGAAGCGGAGATCGCGGCAGGCCACATGTCCAAGGAAGCCGCATTCAACTGCCATGACCGGCTCGAAGCGGAAGCACAATGATCTGGCTCTTGCAATCTTGGACTCGATGTCTGACTCCGGTATGCACCTACGCCGTTCGCATCGGGGGCAGTCCGTCGCGGTGGACGAGTTTTTGGTATAATCCATCGCCAAACAAGGCAACTTGAGGAAAACACATGGGCGGATTCTGCGGAGCAATCTCGGACAACGACTGCGTGACCGATCTCTTCTTCGGCACCGACTACCACTCCCATCTCGGCACCCACCGCGGCGGCATGGCCGTCCTCGGCAAGAGCGGCTTCCACCGGTCGATCCACAACATCCAGAACGCGCCGTTCCGCTCCAAGTTCGAGCACGACCTCGCCGGCTTCGAGGGGCGCGTCGGCGTCGGCGTCATCTCCGACACCGACCCGCAGCCGCTCGTCATGTGCTCGCACCTCGGCACCTTCGCGATCGTCACCGTCGGGATGATCGAGAACATCGAGGAGATCAAGGAGGAGCTCTTCCGCACCCGCGCCGCGCAGCTGCAGTATTCGACGACGAGCGGCATGGTCGGCCCGACCGAGGTAGTGTCCGCCCTCATCGCAACCCAGGCCTCCTACGTCGAGGGGATCCGCTACGTGCAGGAGAGGGTGCGCGGCAGCTGCTCGCTGCTGCTGGCGACGGACGACGGGCGGCTCTACGCGGCGCGCGACCGCTACGGGCGCACCCCCGTCGTGATCGGGCGCAAGGACGGCTCGACGATCGCGCTGATGGAGTCCTGCGCCCTGCCGAACCTCGGCTACTCGCACCTGCGCGACCTCGGGCCAGGCGAGGCCGTGGAGATGGAGCCGGACGGCGTGACCACCGTCCTCGAGCCGAGGGCGGAGATGGCGATCTGCTCGTTCCTCTGGGTCTACTACGGCTACCCCGCGTCGTCCTACGAGGGGCGCAACGTCGAGATGGCGCGCTACCGCTGCGGCGCGGCGCTCGCGAAGCGCGACGCCGACGTCGAGGCCGACGCCGCGTGCGGCATCCCGGACTCCGGCACGTCACACGCGCTCGGCTACGCGCACGAGAAGGGCGTCAAGTTCTGCCGTCCGTTCGTGAAGTACACGCCGACCTGGGCGAGGTCGTTCATGCCGTCCGACCAGCGCCAGCGCGAGCACGTCGCGTCGATGAAGCTCATCCCGATCCCCGGGCTGATCCGCGACCGCCGTCTGGTGTTCTGCGACGACTCGATCGTGCGCGGCACCCAGCTCGGCCAGCAGGCCAGCCGCCTCTACGGCGAGGGCTGCCGGGAGACGCACGTGCGCATCGCCTGCCCGCCGCTGCTCTTCCCGTGCCGCTTCATCAACTTCTCGCGCTCGAAGAGCGTCTACGACCTCATCACGCGCCGGTTCATCCGCAGCCGCGACGGCGAGGACGCCGACGTCGCGAAATACATCGACCCGAACGGCGAGCCGCACAAGGCGATGGTCGACTACATCCGCGAGAAGCTCGGCCTGACCACGCTCCGCTTCCAGACCGTCGACGACCTGGTCGCGGCGATCGGCCTTCCGAAGGACAGGCTCTGCACCTACTGCTGGACGGGCGAGGACCCGTCCGTCCCCGGCGGCTGCGGAGGCTCCTGCGCGTCGTGTCCGCACAAGGCGCGCTGATGGCGGGACGCGCCGAGCCGCTGCTGTCCGTCGACGGGCTTCGCGTCAGGTACGGCGCTTTCGAGGCGGTGCGCGGCGTATCGTTCTCGCTCGCGCCGGGCGAGATTCTCGGCATCGTCGGCGAGTCCGGCTCCGGCAAGTCCACGGTCGCGAAGGTCGTCGTCGGCCTGGAGCGTCCGTCCGCCGGGACCGTCGCGTTCGCGACGCCGCGCCCGGTCGTCCAGATGGTTTTCCAGGACGCCGTGGGCTCGCTGAACCCCCGCATGACGGTGCGGCAGGCGCTGGACGAGGCGCTCGCGCACGCTCCGCCGGGGCGCCGCGGCGGGCTGACGGCGCGCGGCCTGACGGAGCGCGTCGGGCTTTCGGAGGCTGTGCTGGGGCAGTATCCGCGCGAGATGTCCGGCGGGCAGTGCCAGCGCGTCTCGATCGCCCGCGCGCTGGCGATGCGCCCGGACGCGCTGGTCGCCGACGAGCCGGTGTCGGCGCTCGACGTGTCCGTGCAGGCGCGGGTCCTGAACCTGCTGCGCGACCTCCGGCGCGAGACGGGGCTGGCGATCCTGCTCGTCGCCCACGACCTGGCGGTGGTGAAGAACGTCTGCGACCGAGTGTGCGTGATGGAGCGCGGTCGGTTCGTCGACGCCGGCGCGACGGATGAGGTTTTCGCGCATCCGTCGAGCGGCTACACGCGGCGGCTGCTATCCGCCGTGCCGACGGTCGGCCGGTCCGGCGCGCCGGGCGCCATGCGCCACGCGGCCGACATGCCTTTCGTGTAATGCTCGGACGCATGGCGGTAGCCGTGCGTTTACTTCTGGATGCCACAAGATAAGACAAAAGAACTATTCGCGGCAGGGAAGGGTTTGCTACTGTCCCCTTTATCAGACCATGTTCCTTGACCATGACGGTCTGCCGGCCGATGCACGATACGAGCTGCCGCCGCTGCGCTTGCCTCCTCCGCCGCGTCGGCGGCGGCATGAGGTCATGCCGCCCTACCGCAGCGCCGCAGTCGGTAGGGCGCGATGACCCTATCGCGCCGTTGTGCGGCATGGCGCGATGACCCTA
>CAVCXQ010000010.1:0-13397 GCA_963606275.1 uncultured Muribaculaceae bacterium
CCGTGTAGCCGACGAGCGCAAGGCCGGCCTTCGCCTCGGCGGTGAGCGTCGCCGTTGAGGTCTTGTCGCCGGTTTCGTTCGCGTCGGTGAACTTGGCCTGGATGTCGGCGATGATGGAGAGCGCGGCGCCGAGGTTGTCGAGCTTGCGGTTGCGCGTCGACATCCTCACGGACATCGGCTCGATCTGCTTCTCGACCGTCGCGGCGCGCTGTTCGGAGATGTTGATGAGCAAGTCCTGGAAGTCGATGCGCTTCTTCTCGGTCGTGCCGTCGGCCTTGACGACGTCCATCTCGTAGTCCTTGACGTCGACGCCCCAGGCCTTGAGGTTGTCGCTGTCGACGCTGATAGATGATATTGCCATGGTTCGCTCCCCGGTGTCCGTCTTTCGCGTGGATTATACCATATTTTCGCACGGAGGGAGGAAAGGTTACGGCAGGCCACATCCCCCCCCCTTGCGCTTCGACCGAAAAATGTAGTATAATACCGCGCAGAAACAACAACCAGAGAAGGAGTAGAAACAACATGGCTGGAAAGCTTGAAGATCGCGTGAAGGACATCATCGTCGAACAGCTCGGCGTGAATGCGGAACAGGTCACGCCCGAGGCTTCGTTCATCGACGACCTTGGCGCGGACTCGCTCGACTCGGTCGAGCTCATCATGGCCTTCGAGGAGGAGTTCGGCGCGGCGATCCCCGAAGAGGACGCCGAGAAGCTCACGACCGTCGGCAAGGTCGTCGAGTACCTCAAGTCCAAGGGCTACGGCGACGACGGCTCCGCACCCGAAGCCAAGTAATGCCAGAATACCCGATCGGAAGGATCGTGTTCGGTAGCGCCGCATCGATCGATGCGGCGTACCGTCTTTTCAGGGGTCTTTCGATCGACGAGACGCGCCTGGCGGAAAGCCGCGCCGACCCGTTCCCCCCGTGCCGGCGGACGCTGGCCGGGGAGGCCCCGGTCGCCGGCATCGGCACCTTCCAGGGCAGCCACAAGCAGACCCTGACCTTCGCGCCCAGCCCGCGCCCCGGCTGGTGGATCCGCCGCATGGACCAGCCGGAGCAGCTGGACACCAAGGTCGACATCGCCAATCTCTGGACGAGCGCGCAGAACCTCGTGCTCCGCTCCGGCTCGCCCCACAACTACCTGCGCATGGTGGAGCACATCGTCGCGCTGAAGGCGGGGCTTGGCGTCGACGACGTCCTCCTGAAGGTGAACTCCGGCGACCCGCCGCTCTTCGACCAGTCGTCGCTTCCGCTGGTGAAGGCGATGGACCACGCCGGCGTCGTGGAGACCGACGCCCCCGCCTCCTACGTGACGGTGAAGGAGCCTGTCGCCTTCGGCGGCGGCCGCGGGGACTTCCTGCTCTTCCTGCCGGCGGAGGCCGGCGAGCGCAACCTGCGCATCGACTGCGCGATCTCCTGGAACACGGTCATCGGCGAGCAGCGGGTGCTCTTCGACGTCACCCCGGAGACCTTCCGCTACGCCGCGCTGGCGCGGACGAACGCCACGCGGAGGCAGTACGTGCTGGCGAAGACGGTCGGCAAGCTCTTCGCCTCGACGCGCAACCTCGGCTACAACGACCGCAACATCCTCATCCACGGCAGGCGCGGCTTCTACACCGAGCCGCGCTTCCAGGTCGGCGGGAAGTTCCTGGAGCCGGTCTGGCACCGGGCTACGCTCGACCTGATGGCCGCGCTCTCGCTCGTCGGCGAGCACCGCTTCGCCGGCACCGTCGTCAGCTTCCGCGCCGGCCACACCCTCGACTGCGACGCCATCCGCGCCCTCGTCCGAAACGACCTCCTGACGAACTGCTGACATGGTAGTCCTCGGCACAATCGACCTCAAGAAGCGCTTCCGCCTCCCCGGGCAGAAGCCGATCGAGGTCTTGCGCGGCGTGAACCTCTCGGTCAGGCCGGGCGAGAAGGTTGCCGTCGTCGGCCGCTCCGGCGCCGGCAAGTCGACGCTGCTCAACATCCTCGGAGGGCTGGAGCGCCAGACCTCCGGCACGGTCACGCGCCCGAAGAACGTCGGCTTCGTCTTCCAGCAGTATCACCTGATGCCGGAGCTGACCGTCCTGGAGAACGCGATGCTGCCGGCGCTGGCGGCGGTGCGCCGCGACGCGGAGGGCGGGCGCCGGCGCGCCGAGGAGCTTCTCCGGCGCGTCGGGCTCGGCGACCGCCTCGACCACCTGCCGTCCGAGCTCTCCGGCGGCGAGATGCAGCGCGTCGCGCTCGTCCGCGCCATCGTCACCGCCCCGGAGCTGGTGCTCGCCGACGAGCCGACCGGCAACCTCGACGCCTGGACGGGAGCCGGGATCCTCAAGATCCTCGCCGAGCTCACCGCCGGCGAGTCCGCCCCCGCCCTGGTCATGGTGACCCACTCCCCGGAGGCCGCCGCCATCTGCGACCGCGTCCTCACCCTCGAGGACGGCGTCCTCAAGGCGTCCGCCGCCTGACACCGCCGATGGACGTCCTCGGCATAGAGACGAGCTGCGACGAGACGGCGGCCGCCGTCGTGCGCGACGGACGCGAGGTCCTTTCCAACGTCGTCTACACCCAGATCCCCCTGCACCGCCCCTACGGCGGCGTCGTGCCGGAGGTCGCCTCCCGCGCCCATGTCGAGAAGATCTCCCAGGTCGTCTCCGAGGCGATGAAGGGCCAGAAGGTCGACGCCGTCGCCGTCACCTGCGGGCCGGGGCTCGCCCCCGCGCTGCTCGTCGGGCTCAACGCCGCCAAGGGTCTTGCCAAGGCCCTCGGCGTTCCCCTCTACTGCGTCAACCACATCGAGGCGCACCTCCACTCGCCGTTCCTCTGGGACTCGGCGGACGACCCGACGCGCTCCTTCCCCGACCCGCGCGAGCTCGGCCCGGCGCTCGGCCTCGCGCTCTCCGGAGGCAACACCGTCTGGATCGACATGCCGGAATGCGGACGCTACGAGGTGATCGGCGAGACGCTCGACGACGCCGCCGGCGAGGCCTTCGACAAGGCCGCCAAGCTCCTCGGCCTCGGCTATCCCGGCGGACTCAAGATCGACCGGATGTCGCAGGCGTATTTCGCATCCCATCCCACGTCTTCGCTATCCCATCCCTCATCCCCCATCCCCCATCCCTCTTCCCTCATCCCTTTTCCCAAGGGGCGTCCGCGCGAGGGCGTGACCGCGCTCGCCGGGCTGCCGGCGGAGCTGTGCGTGTCGTTCTCCGGACTGAAGACCGCCCTCCTGCGCCACGTGCAGAAGCATCCTGAGGCGATGGAGGAGCCGGAGCGCACCCGCGTGGTCGCGTCCTACCAGGAGGCGATCGTGCAGGCGGTCGCCGACCGGACGCGCGCGGCGCTGCGACGCCGTCGCTACGCCGCGCTGCTGCTCGGCGGCGGCGTCTCGCTCAACTCGCGCATTCGCGAGGCGCTGTCGTCCGTCTGCCGCGACGCCGGCGTCCCGCTCATGATGGCGAAGCCGAAGTTCACCGGCGACAACGGCGCGATGGTCGCGGGGCTGGCGTTCTACCGTCCGGAGCTGGCGGAAGGCTCGATGGCGCGGGACGCCAGTCCGTGCCTCCAGGTGGGGGAGCTGGGGTCGTGAAGGTCGGCGGCACGAGCCTTTCCTTCAAGGTCTACCTCGCGCTGGCGGCGGCGGCGTGCGCCGTCCTCTGCGTCGCAGCGGTCTGGATGGGCGGACTCAACCAGGACGAGGGCTGGTATCTCTACGCGGCGAAACTCGTCGCGGAGGGCAAGATCCCCTACCGCGACTTCTTCTACACGCAGGCGCCGGCTATGCCGTTCGCCTACGCGGCATTCGCGTGGGCATGGGCGCCGGGCGGGCTCCTCTCGGCGCGCGCGTTCACGCTCGTCATCGGGCTGTGCGGCGTCGCCTTCGCCTGCGGGATCGCCCGCCGGCTGTCCGCGCCCGGCCGGCGCGACGTCGCCGCGCTGACCACGTTCTTCCTGCTGGCGGTGAACCTCTACCACCTCTACTACCTCGCGATCCCGAAGACCTACGCGCTCGCCTCGCTGTTCGTCCTCGCCGGCTTCTACCTGCTCGTGCGCGGACGCGAAGGGGGCTTCCTGCCGGCGTTCTTCGGCGGCGTCTGCCTCGCGCTCGCCGCCGGCACGCGCATCTCCCTCGGCGCGACGATTCCCGTCGTCGCCGTCGCGCTGCTCGCCATGCGCCGCCGCGCCGCGTTCCTCGCATTCTGCGTCGGCGCCGGCGGCGGCCTCGCGCTCGTCTACGGCCCCTTCCTCCTCGACCCCGCCGCAAGGGAGGGCCTGGTCGCCGCGCAGGCCTACCACGCCGCGCGCGGCGGCTCCGACCCCGTCTGGACGGTCGGCAGCCTCAGCCGCCTCGTGCGCTGGTATCTTCCACTCTTCGTCGTCCTCGGCCTCGGCGGCTTCCGCACCGCCCGGACGCTCGCCGCCGCCTTCATCGCCGTATTCGCCGTCCAGATGCTCGCCCCCTTCCCCTACGAGGACTACCAGGTGCCGGTCATGGGGCTGCTCGCCGCCTTCGCCGCCGTGAACTTCGCCGGACGCGAGGGAGCGGACGACTCGCGCCGCCTCCTGCTCGTCCTCGGGCTTTCGTTCGCGACGGCCTTCGGGTCGCCTCTGCTGGAGAAGTGGACGACGAACGGGCAGGACCGCTTCTGGTCGCTCAAGAAGCCGCAGTCGGAGCTCGCGCAGCTGCGCGACGTCGCGCACGAGATCGAAGTCCTCGACCCCGGCGGCAAGACGCTGCTCACCCAAGACCTCTACCTCGCCGTCGAGACCGGACGCCGCGTTCCGAAGGGGCTGGAGATGGGTCCGTTCTCGATGCTGACGGACGACGAGTGGCGGCGTCTCATACTGTCTGCCGAGTGTCCGGTCGCCGCGCTCTCCGGCTACACGTTCGCGATCGAGCCGCCGACGTGCCGCGAGCGCCCGAAGGGACTGCAGACCGACTACTGGCGGCTGCTGTCGCACAACTACCGCCTGGCCGTCCGCGAGGATGCGTTCGGGCAGAACGCGACCCCGCTGCTCATCTTCACGCGCAAGGACAGATGATGCGCACGGCGGAGGAGATACGCGCGCGCATCCTGGAGTGCGTAGCCGCCAACGGCGGACACCTCGCGTCGTCGCTCGGCGCGGTCGAGCTCTCGATGGCTCTCGACGAGGTGTTCGACGCGACGCGCGACCGCGTGGTCTGGGACGTCGGGCACCAGGCCTACGCCTGGAAGATCCTGACCGGACGCGACGAGGCGTTCGGCACCCTGCGGCGGCTGGACGGCGTGGCGCCGTTCCCGACGCCGCTGGAGAGCGCGGCGGACGCGGCGGTCGCCGGGCACGCGGGCAGCGCGCTGTCCGTCGCCCTGGGCATGGCGGCGGCGCGCGACGCGCGGGGGACGGGCGAGCACGTGGTCGCGGTGATCGGCGACGCGTCCATCGTCAACGGACACTCCTTCGAGGCGATGAACAACTGCGCGGCGGCGACCAGGAAGGTGATCGTCGTCCTGAACGACAACGGAATGGCGATCTCGAAGCCGGCGGGGAGCTTCGCGAAGTTCCTCGGCCGCCTCATCACCGGGGTGCGCTACAACCGGGTGAAGGCGGCGGCGGAGGCGGCTGGCCACCGTCTGCGGCTGACCTTCCTGCGCGACGTCTACCACCGCGTGGAAAGCCGCGTCAAGGGGCTGTTCCTCGGCAACCGCTTCTTCGAGCAGTTCGGGCTGCGCTACATCGGGCCGGTCGACGGGCACGACCTCGCCGCGCTCGTCGCCGCGTTCACCGTCGCCAAGGAGGACAAGCGCTCGGTGCTCGTGCACGTCGTGACGAAGAAGGGCCGCGGCTACGCGCCGGCCGAGCGCAGCCCGACCGAATACCACGGCGTCGCCGCCGGCAAGGTCGCCGCGAACGGCGCGGCGGGCGCGGCGAACTCGGCGGCGAACGGCGCGGGCGGCCTGTCCTGTGCGGCGACGGCGACGTCGCCGGCGCGCGACTGGAGCGCGGCGCTCGGCTCGCGCCTGCTCGCGGCCGCGCGCGCCGACTCGCGCGTCGTCGCGCTCACGGCAGGCATGGCCGACGGCACCGGGCTCGCCGCGTTCGCCCGCGAGCTGCCGCGCCAGTTCTTCGACGTCGGCATCGCCGAGGGCCACATGGTCGCCTTCGCCGCCGGGCTCGCCGCCGGCGGGCTTCGCCCCGTGGTCTGCGTCTACTCGACCTTCCTCCAGCGTGCGGTCGACCAGGTGATCCACGACGTCGCCATCGCCCGCCTCCCGGTCGTCCTCTGCGTCGACCGCGCCGGCGTCGTCGGCGCCGACGGCGCCACCCACCAGGGTCTCTACGACATCGCACTCCTGAAGTCCGTCCCCGGCCTGACCATCGTCCAGCCCTGCGACGAGGCCGAGCTCGGGCGGATGCTCGCCGACGCCCTCCGCCGCGACGGCCCGACGGTCATCCGCTACCCACGCGGGGCCTGCCCGGCCGCAGTCCTGGCGGAGCCGCCGAAGGAAGGGGCGCTGTCCGTCCAGATGGCGAACCCCGACGCGAAGGTGCAGGTCTGGGCGCTCGGCGACTACGTGCCGAAGGCGCTTGCGCTGGCGGAGCGGACAGGCTGCGGCGTCGTCTACGCGAGGTCGGTCAAGCCGTTCGACGCGGAGCGGCTCGCGCGCCAGCGCGAAGATGGAAAGAGAATCGTCTCGCTGGAGAACGCGAGCGTCGCCGGCGGCTTCGGCGAGTCTATCGGCGCAGACCTCCGCCTGGGCTGGCCGGACGCCTTCATCCCGCATGGGTCGGTCGCCGACCTCGAGCGGCGTCTCGGACTTGACGTCGACGCCCTCGTCGGCAACCTTGATGCCTGACACTCATTTTGGAATCTTCGTCGATTCTAGCCAACGTGATTACCTCCGCCTTTACCTGCACTGGCCCGTATGCGGTCCTCATCATGCTCGGCGTCAAGCGCGTTGAGAACAGGAGCGCGATGCCTTCGCCCGCGAAGGGCCGCTGCGCGGTCAGCTGCTCCAGGTCGTTCTGCGCGGCGGAGTTCGGCGCGTTCGTCCACTGGGCCTCGCAGGCCTTGCCGGAAGACGTCTTCGCGCGCATCCCATCCTGGGGCGACGTGAAGGACTGGCCCGGCAGGGTCGTCGGCGCCTGCGACTACGCGGCGCGCGGACGCAACGACCTCAGGCTAGGAGGTGATCCGGGCGCGTCCATCCCGTGGGACGAGGGGTATGCGTATTGGTGGGACTTGTCCGGGGTCGTGCGCTTCGAGCGTCCGATCCCCTGTCGCGGCAACGTCGGGATGTGGCGGATGCCGCCCGAGCTCGCCGCGCAGGTGGCGGCGGCGGACGAGTCGGCGGCGTCCGTGCGCTAGGGCTCGATCACGACCTTCGTCCCCGGCCTGCACATGGCGTAGAGCCGCGCCGCGTTCCAGTTCGCCAGTCGGAAGCATCCGTGCGACCCGGCGAAGCCGATGGACTCCGGGACCGGCGTCCCGTGGATCCCGTATCCCGGCAGGTTCAGCCCCAGCCAGGCGACGCCGACCGGGTTGTTCTCGCCCGGCATCCATACGAAGCGACGCGGCCTCGCGCCGCTAGGCGTCCTGTCCGGAGTGTAGGTGTAGTTCGGCCAGGCCACGTAGTCCGTCACCCGCAGCTCGCCGTGCGGCGGGACCTTCGCCTTGTTCGCCGCGACCGAGCACGGGAACAGTCCGATGCACTTTCCCGCCGCGTCGAAGGCGACGATCTCCAGATTGGACACCGACACGCGGACGACCGCCGCCTCCGGGCGCTTCGGTCGTCCGGGGCGTCCGCGCTCGCCGGCGGCGAGTTCCTCCTCGACCGAGGGGAAGTCGGGGATGACAAGCTTCTGGCCTGGTCGGACGCAGCTCCAGTCGACGCCGGGGTTGAGACGCTCCAGGGCGCGCTGAGAGAGGTGTCCGCGCTCCGCGAACATCTCCTTGACCGACTCGTATCCGAGGCGCGGGAGCCCGGCCTTGTCGGCGGGGGCGTCGGGGATCTTGACGAGCGCGGCGAGGTCGGCCTTCGTCACCGTCGCCGTCTTGAACGGACTGGGGGCGTCCGCGAAGTAGCGGTCGAAGGCGACTTCCGGCGCGATGTTGCCGGGCTTCTCTCCGCGGTCTGTCCTGAAGCGGCGGAGAGCCCGCTCGCCCTTGCGGCCCCAGACGCCGTCGGCCGTGTTGCAGGAGTATCCCGCGCGGTCGAGGTGGAGCTGGAGCGCGAGCGTCTTCGACTCGGCGAAGGTGGCGGCGAGCAGCAGTGCGAGCGCGGCGAACATGGGGTCGTGCCTTGGCGGACGCCGACGTCCGCCGGTGCGGCGGTCAGATGAACGGCAGGAGGGCGGCGGGGGCGACGAGCAGCGAATCGAACATGTCGAGGAGCCCGCCGAGGCCGGCCGGCATGAAGGTCGCGGAGTCCTTGACGCCGACCCAGCGCTTGAGCTTCGACTCCACGAGGTCGCCGGCGGTGCCGAGAAGCGCGGCGGCGACGCCGAACGCGAGCGCCTTCGGCGCGGCGAAGTGCGTGACCGGCATGAACGCGCACGACACGACGCACGAGGCGAAGACCGAGCCGAAGAGACCCTCCCAGCTCTTGTTCGGCGAGACGGTCGGGCACAGCTTGTGCGTCCGCCCCAGCAGCTTCAGCGAGCCGATCCCGAAGGCGAAGCCGCCCATGTCCGAGACCTTGACGATCGCGACGACGTAGAGGAGCATGGCGTTGCCGAAGCTGCGGGCGACCGCCGGCAGGGTGGAGAACGCGGTCGCCAGCAGCAGCGCGAAGAGCGCGGCGGCGCAGAGCGACTTCGCCGGCTCCTCGCGTGACTTGCGCCGGAGGAGGAGCGCGAGCTCCAGCCCGGCGAGCAGCGAGAGGACGAGGCAGGCGGGGCGGATGGCGGACGGCGGCGCGAACAGGATCGCGCAGACGGCGGCGGCGGCCGTCGTCAGCGCGGTCGCCGTCCTTCTCAAGATCGGGTTGGTGGTCATTCTTGGTTCTCCTTGTTTGCCCTGGGCGCGGCGCTGGCGGCTACGAAAGCGCGGCGAGTATCTCCGGCAGCAGCTGCTTCTTGCGCGAGAGGACGCCGGGCAGCAGCCACGTCCCGTCGTCGCCGAGCCGGTAGGGGAGGGCGCGGCGGACGGAGTCGGTGCCGCGGTAGAGCAGCTCCGAGTTGCCGGCCACCGGGTCGGTCACCATCAGCGCGATGAAGTCCAGCCCCTCCGCCGCGACGCGCGCGTCCATCGCGTCCGAGAGGGCCTTCAGGTGGCGGTGGAACACGGCGAGGTTGGACTCCTCGATCTGCGCGAGGGCGAACCTCATGCCGCCCTCGGAGTAGGTCTTGGAGTCGCTGGCGAGCGCCTCGTCGGGGGTCATCGAGGTCAGAGCCGAGGCGACGCCGGACATTCCCTCGAAGACGGACGCGGCGCTCTCGCCGCAGATCCTCTCCAGCCACTCGCACATGGCGCGGTCGGTCTCGGTCGCCGTCGGCGACTGGAAGAGCAGGGTGTCGGCGACGATGCCGGCGATGAGGACGCCGGCGACCTCGCGCGTCGGGCGCTCGCCCATGCCTCGGAACATCTTGGCGACCAGGGTGCAGGTCGAGCCGACGGCGTCGGCGGTGTACCTGATCGGGTCGCGGGTGGACGAAAAGGCCATGCGGTGGTGGTCGACGACCTCGACGACCGGGATCTCCTCGAGGCCGGGGACGCCCTGGTCGGTCTCGTTGTGGTCGACGAGGATCATGCGGAACGGCGGCTCCTCGGCGAACGCGCGCTTCAGCAGGGTGCCGACGAGCCGCCCGCGCTCGTCCACGACCGGGAAGTGGTTGTGGGGGTTGCGGAGGGCCGGCTTGCGGACGTCGTGGATGCGGTCGGCGTCGACGAGGACCTGGGCGCACCGGTGCAGCGGGGCCTCGCCGACCGGCATGGAGAGGTCGGACTTGGCGATGAACAGCGAGAGCAGCTTCGCCGGCGAGAGCATCCCGGCGAAAGTGCCGTCGGCGGCGCGGACGGCGAGCGAGGACTCTCCGCTCGCCTCCAGCGTCCTCAGTGCGTCGACAAGCGGGGTGGAGGCGTCGACCAGCGGCAGCGAGGCGTCCATGAGGTCGCGCACGCGGACGTAGACGTCGAGCCGCGTCTGCGGCGGCTCCAGCGAGAAGTGGTCGAAGACCCACCTGGCCTTCTCCGGGAGGCGTCCGGCGCAGACGGCGACGACGTCGCGGACGCCGGTGCGGCGGCGCAGGTCGGCGAGCGCGTAGGCGCTGGCGACGGAGTCGACGTCGGGGTTGCGGTGTCCGCAGACGTATGTCCTGACGTTCACTGGTTGAGGGCCTTCACCGGGTCCTTGGCCGCCGCGCACAGCGCGGGCACGAACGACGCGAGGAGCCCGAACACGAACACCAGCGCGACCACCCAGGCGACGTCGGACGCCACCAGGCGGTGGGGAATGGCGGCGAGCCCGTAGACGGACGCCGGGAACACCTCCAGCCCCATCTTCGCGAGCCACTCGACGATCGACTGGAGGTTGGAGAGGACCGCCCACGAGGCGAGGAGCCCGAGGACGACGCCGGCGCCGCACTGGATCATGCCGTGGACGACGAAAACCTTCATGATCTCGCGCCGGCGGAAGCCGAGGGCCTTGAGGAGGCCGATCTCCGGGGTCTTCTGGACGGTCAGCACCAGGAGGGTGTTCATGACGCAGAAGACGGCGACGAGCGAGATGAGCGAGAGCAGCAGCGCGGTCATGTTCTTCTCGACGGCGAGCGCGTTGAAGATCTCGCGGTCGGCCTCGCGCCAGGTGACGGCGCGCAGGGACTGTCCGCCGGCGGCGGAGGCGGCGGCGAGCGCGGCCTTGACCGTCTCCTCGAAGCGCGTCGCGTCCGTCGGGCGGTCGGTCTTCAGGTGGACGGCGAAGACGCCGCGCTCCATGCCCATCAGGTCGCGGACGTTCGGCAGGGAGGCGATGGCGTAGCCGGAGTCGTAGTCGTGCTGTCCGCACGAGAATATGCCGCCGACGCGCCACTTGACCGGGAGGAACACCTCGTCGCGGGCTACGAGCGTCTTCGGCGAGTAGACGGTCACCTCGTCGCCGACCCAGACGCCGAGGGTGCGGGCGGCGGTGACGCCGAGGACGATCGTGTCGCCTTCGAGGTCGAACGAGCCGGCGCGCGGCGCCCCGACGCGGTAGGCGGAGGCGAAGTCGTCGGAGCCGACGCCGACCACGACCGGCGCGAGGACGCGACCCCCCTGCGAGAGCAGGACGCGAGTGTCGATCTCCGGCGTCACGCAGGTCACGCCGGGCACCTGGCGGAGACGGCGCGCCAGCTCGTCCTCGCCGCGGACGACGTTGCCGGACTGCGGCACGAGCGATATGTGGGGCTTGAAGTCGAGGATCTTCTCCTCCCAGACGTCGCCGAAGCCGGTCATGACGCTGCGGACGATGATGACCACCGCGACGCCGAGCATGACGCCGACGACGGACACGAGGGTGATGACCGAGGCGACGGAGCGCTTCGGCTTCAGGTACTTCAACGCGAGGAAAAGCGGGAAATTCAGGACGTGCGACCTCCGGGCGCCTTGGTTTGAGTTGCTTTCGCGCTAGTATAGCAAACGCCACCGCCACGCGCAATGTCGCCGATGCGCTCGCGGCAGCGGACGAGGGTCTCCATCCCCGCATGCGAGCTTCGCACCAGGTCGTCGTCGAACGCGACCGCCCCGGCCGGCAGGACGACGACGACCGTCGAGCCGCCGAACTTGAAGTAGCCCTTTTCCTCACCCTTCGAGTGCCGCGTCCCGGCGAACGTCTGGACGATCGCGCCGACGCCGAAGGCCCCGACGTCGACGAGCCAGAGGTCGCCGAAGGCGGCGCGGCACTTCAGTATCTGCCGCTCGTTCTCCGCATAGACGTCAGGCCGCCGCGCGAGCGCGACCGGGTTGACCGAGTGGTAGCGGCCGGGGACGACGCGCACCTCCGCCGCGTCCGCCTCGCAGTCGCACGGGAAGTGGAAGCGGTGGTAGTCCACCGGGGCGAGGCGGACGACCGCGACGTCGTAGCGTCCCGCCGGCGCGTCGCCGTCGAACACCTCCCGCAGCGAGCGCGTCGCGCCCTTGAGCGGGAACGGACTGTCCGCGTCGGCGTTAAGGAAGAGCCTGAGGCGTCCGTCCGCCGGGCTGACGAACCCGTCGCCGAGCGGACGCGCCCCCGGCTTCAGCCGCCGGGTGAAGAAGTCGTTGAACGAGGCGTATTCGGACACCGGCTTCTCCGCCTCGTCCGCACGGCATCCTGGAATCGACGCCAGCGAGGCGATGTCCTTGCGCGAACGCGGCGAGTCGTAGCGGAGCCCCATCCAGGCGGACACCAGCCGCGAGCCGAACAGGACGCTCCATAGCGTCCGCCCGAGCATCGTCTCGTAGGCGAAGCGCAGAGCCTTGTCTCCCATCACCGACTCGGCGACGGTCTCGCCGGTGGCGCGGTCGACGTAGAGGATTGGATTAGCGGACATGGGGCGCGAGCTCCTCCGTGAGGTCGACGACCTGGACTCCGAGAGCCTTCTTCATGGCGGCGGCGAGGGCGCGGACGCCGCCGGTCTCGGACTCGTAGTGCCCGAGGCAGCGGAGCTCGATGCCGCAGTTCTCGGCGGCGACGGTCTCTCCCCAGTTCGCCTCGCCGGTGACGAAGAGGTCGCAGCCGAGCCGCTTCGCCTCCTCGGCGAAGTCGCCGGCGCCTCCGGAGCAGACGCCGACCAGGCGTCCGCCGGCAGTCCCGACCAGCCCGATGGGGCGTCCGCGCCACGCGAACGCCGGGCGCGTCCGCTTCAGCCCCAAGGCCTTCGCGAGCTGCGCGTTGTTGCCGAGCTTGGGGTGGGCGTCAAGCGGAATGTGGCAGGCGTAGACGGCGAGGTCGGCGTCCATCGCCGCCTTGACGACGGAGAACACGCCGCCCGTCAGCCGGCGGATTCCGCCGCCCCAGGAGACGCCGTGGTGGACGACGAGGAACTGCGCCCCGGCGGCGGCGGCGGCGCGGACTGCCGCGAGGCTGGCGTCAACGGCGAAGGCCACGCGGCGGACGTCGCGGTCGCCTACGCGGTCCACCTGGACGCCGTTGTTGGAGACGTCGTCGAACGACGCGACGTCCAGCGTCGCGTCCAGCCAGTCCGTCACCGCCTTGTTCGCCAGGGTCATCTTCATTGCGGACGGCATTCGCTATTTCCCCTTCCCGGCGCCGAACGGCCTCGGCTGCGTCCAGCGGTTGATGAGCGGACAGACCGCGTTCATGATCAGGATCGCGAACGAGCACCCTTCCGGATACGAGCCGAACTGCCTGATGAGCATCGTGAGGAGTCCGCACCCGCAGCCGAAGATCACCTTGCCGAGTCCCGTCGTCGGCGAGGTGACGTAGTCCGTCGCCATGAAGAACGCGCCGATCAT